>JAMBLK010000025.1 GCA_023336855.1 Actinomycetes bacterium | reverse complement strand
TGTCCGAGATCTCGGACAGATACCGGACACGGTCTTTCGGGATGACCGGCTGCTCGCCTCCATGATCCGTGGGGAGGTCGATCGTTGAGGCGAAACCTCTCTCCGTGCGAGCGTCGACGGCCGTCATGAGCGCCCGATAGAACCGATTGGTGCCCGCATCGTTGAAGTGGGATGCCACGGTCGCGTAGATCGGAAGGTCTTCGTCTGGCGACTCGAATGCTCCGTGGTTGCGCCGGTACTGCTTCCGCACGTCGCGAACGGCATCCTCGGCACCGCGCCGGTCGGCCTTGTTCACCACGATCAGGTCGGCGAAGTCGAGCATGTCGACCTTCTCGAGCTGGCTCGCTGCGCCGTATTCGGGCGTCATCACATAGAGAGCGATATCGGCGTGGTCCACGATCTCGGTGTCCGCTTGCCCGATGCCCGACGTCTCGAGGATGACCAGGTCGTATCCGGCCGCCTTGACGAGATCGACGGTCGAGGCGACGTGTGGGGAGAGGGCAAGGTTCGCCTGGCGGGTGGCGAGCGACCGCATGAAGACGCGGGGATGAGTGACCGAGTTCATGCGAATTCGGTCACCGAGCAGAGCGCCGCCTGAGCGTCGACGCGAGGGGTCGACGGAGATGATCGCCAGTGTTCGATCGGGAAAGTCCGCGAGGTAGCGGACCACGATCTCGTCGATGAGCGACGACTTCCCGGCACCGCCGGTCCCGGTGATTCCGATCACCGGAGCGACGCTGCCTGCGGCTGCCTCTCGTGCGGCCGTTGCGAGAGAGCTATCGGAATCTTGCTCAACCGTTGAGATCATTCGTCCGAGCAGACCGGGTGTGTCGGGCGTCAGATCGGCCGGATCGAGGGGCGCTTCGCTCACCACCGGATAGTCGGCTCGTTCGAGCAGGTCGTCGATCATTCCCTGGAGTCCGAGATCCCGACCGTCGTCCGGCGAATAGATCCTCTCGATCCCGGATCGCTCGAGTTCCCTTGCCTCTTCCGGCAGAATCGTTCCCCCGCCACCTCCGAAGATCTTCACGTGATCGGCACCCACCTCGTCGAGCAGACTGCGCACGTATCGGAAGAACTCCATGTGCCCGCCCTGATACGACGTGATGGCAACGGCCTGGGCGTCTTCTTCAATCGCCGCACTTGCGATGTCGGCGGCCGAGCGGTCGTGGCCAAGGTGGATAACCTCAGCACCCGTTGACTGGAGGAGACGCCTCATGATGTTGATGGCGGCGTCGTGGCCGTCGAACAACGACGTAGCGGTCACGATGCGAACGTGGTGATGCGGGTCGTACGGCACGGATCACAGACTACAGCCCAGAGCAAACAGCCCACAGCACGAGGGATCCACGAGGTGTCTAGCTGTCCGCTGTCCGCTGTCCGCTAGACCTCGGGGAACAGACCTGCAGGTGGAGTCATCACGATCCTGCGGGCAGCCAGATCGATGGAGGGGACGATGGCGTCGACGAACGGAACCTCGACAACCCCATCGGGGGTGCGAACGGCGAGACGGTCCTGGGCGGATCCGAATTCGACGGAGTCAACCGTTCCCAGGAACTCTCCGGCGTCGTCGACGACGGTGCACCCGATCAGGTCGTCGGGCCAGAATTCCTCGGAGTCGAGTTCGCGTCGATCATCTGACGCGATCGTGAAGGAAGTACCGCGCAACGCCTCTGCAGTTGTGCGATCGGTGACGCCTTCGAAGTGGACGAGGAGTCCGTCCTTGTGAGGACCGACCTTCGTGATGGTGTATCCGGCAGAAGGGTTGCCGTCGCTGGTCAACTCCGCACCGGAGAACCAGCGCCCGTCCGGGTCGTCGGTGAGTGGGCGAACGACAACCGCGCCGTTGATGCCGTGTGCCCGGCGAACGTATCCGACGAGAACCGGTTCCACGTCAGTCGAGGAAGTCGACCTCGACGGAGATACCTTCTTCGTCACCTGCGACCGATGCGACGGAGCGGATGGCTCGTGCCACGCGACCACGGCGACCGATGACGCGCCCCATGTCGGACTTGGCAGTGCGCACCTCAGCGACGATCGCGTCGTCACCGTCCGGCACGATCTCGACCTGGACGGAGTCAGCGTCGTCGACGATCTGCGTGACGACGTAGGTCACAACGTTCTCAACAATGTCGCCTTGCTTCATGACTCGTCCGTTTCTTCGGTAGCCGTCTCTTCGACAACGACTACTTCGATCTCTTCAACGACCTCGACCTCTTCGGTCACTTCTTCGGCGGCTGCGGCTGCCTCGTCCTGGATCTCGTCCAGCATCACCGGGGCTGCTTCGACCTTCGGCTTGGGGGTCTCGGCCGGCGCCTCACCCACAACGTGGACATCGCCTCTGGCGACCCTGAACTCAGTCCAGGCGCCGGAAATCTCGAGCAGCTTCTGTGCTCTCTCTGTCGGCTGCGCACCCTTCTGGAGCCAGTCGACGGCACGAGCGTTGTCGATCTCGATGAGCGACGGATCCTGGCGCGGGTCATACCGGCCGATCTGCTCGATGTACTTCCCATCGCGCGGCTTGCGTGAGTCCATCACCACGACGCGATACGAGGGTTGCTTCTTCTTACCCATCCGCGTGAGACGGATCTTCACCGGCATGTCTACCTCTTCTTCTTATGGCTCATCCCCGGCATGGTAAGCCCAGGAATGGGGTTCTTACCTCCGGCGAACGCCTTCATCATCTTCTGTGACTCGGAGAATTGCTTCAACAACACGTTGACGTCTTGCGGTCGCGTCCCCGAACCTCTTGCGATGCGCCGCTTGCGGCTCCCATTGATGATCTTGGGATCCCGGCGCTCCGCGGTGGTCATCGACCGGATGATGGCCTCAACGCGTGCGAGTTGACGGTCGTCGATCTCGACGTCGCGTAGTGCCGATCCGGCGCCCGGGAGCATACCAACCAACTGTTGCAATGGCCCCATCTTCTTGATCTGCTGGAACTGCTGGAGGAAGTCCTCGAGGTTGAACGAAGCGTCCAGCATCTTCGCCGCCGCTTCTTCAGCCTCTTCTTGGCCATAGATCGTCTCGGCCTTCTCGATGAGCGATAACACGTCACCCATACCGAGGATGCGCGACGCCATCCGCTCCGGGTAGAAGACGTCGAGTTCGTCAATGCCCTCTCCCACGCCGACGAACTTGATCGGTTGACCGGTTACCTCGCGGGCCGAGATGGCGGCGCCACCTCGGGCGTCGCCGTCGAGCTTCGTGAGGACGAGTCCGGTGAGGTCGGTGTATTCGAGGAAACCGTTCGCGACGTTGACGGCTTCCTGGCCGGTCATTGCGTCGAGTACGAGGAGCACTTCATCCGGGTTCGCGATCTTGCGGACGGCCGCAAGCTCCTTCATGAGATCCTTGTCGACCTGCAAACGCCCGGCTGTGTCGATGATCACGACGTTCGCGCCTTCGGACCTCGCTTCCTTCAAGGCAGCCTTCACGAGCTTCGGCGCCTTGGACTTCCGGTCGACGTAGACGGGGACGTCGATCCTCTGCCCCAACGACTCCAGTTGATCGATGGCGGCAGGGCGCTGGAGATCCGCAGCAACAAGCATCGGGCGTCTCCCCTTGCTCTTCACGTGCTTCGCCAGCTTCGCCGCCGTCGTCGTCTTGCCGGAACCCTGCAGACCAACCATGAGGATGACGAGCGGTGGTGCGGCGGGTCGGACCAGCGGAACCTCTTCTGCCCCGAGGGTGACGATCAACTCTTCGTGAACGATCTTGATGACCTGCTGCCCCGGTGTGAGGCTCTTCGTCACCTCGGTGTCAACGGCTCGCTCTTTCACCCGCGCCAGCATCGACTTCACAACCGACACGTTGACGTCTGCCTCCAGGAGTGCGATCCGCACCTCGCGAAGAGCGTCATTCACATCGGATTCTGAGAGCCGTCCCTTACCCCGCAATCGCGAGAAGGTGTCGTTCAGTCGGTTGGAGAGGGAGTCGAACATGGAGCGGTGAGTCTACGGCTCGCAGCGAGACACGCGACGTGCGAAACTCGGGACATGAATCTCACAGTGATCGATCACCCGCTGGCCCGGCACTACCTGACGGTTCTCCGCGATGAGGACACCCGACCTGAGGAATTTCGGGCCGCTGCCCGCGGCCTCACCTTCAGCCTGGTGCATGAAGCGACGAAGCGTTTGCCGCTCGCCGAGATTGAAATCCAGACGCCGATGGAGACAACCACGGGCTACCGCGTCCACGACGTGGTAGCAGTCGCCGTTCTGCGGGCCGGTCTTGGGATGCTCGATGCCGTCCTCGACATGATCCCCGGGTGCAAGGTCGGCTTCGCCGGCGTCCAACGCGACGAGGAAACCGCCCTCCCCCAGGAGTACTACTTCCGCCTCCCCAACCTCTCCGACGCGTCGGTGTTCATTCTCGAACCGATGCTCGCAACCGGCGGTTCTCTCTCATGGGCCGTTGACAAGGTAAAGTCCTCCGGCGCTCGCCACATCACAGCCCTCTGCGTGGTCACGGCACCCGACGGAATCCGCCGGATGTACGACGATCATCCCGACGTTCACGTCATTGCCGCCGCCTACGACCGCGAACTCAACGACCGCGCCTACATCATGCCCGGTTTGGGAGACATGGGAGATCGCCTGTTCGGGACGTTTTGAACGACCCCTTCGACGCCCGGGCGATCAAGCAAGACCTGGTGAGTTCGTACGATTCCGATGCCGTGGCACGCGACGAGCGCGGCGAACCGGGTTGGCGAAACAACCACCGAGACCTGTTCGCAGCGGCGATGCGGTCCGAGGAGAAGACGCGATTGCTGGAAGTCGGTGCCGGATCAGGTCACAGCGCCGCATTCTTCGTGGCTGAGGCCTTCACCGTCGTCGCAACGGACCTCTCTCCGGGGAACGTCGCCCGTTGCAGAGCGAAGGGCCTTGACGCTCGCGTTGGGGACTTCTACGACCTCGACTTCCCTGACGGCTCCTTCGACGCTATCTGGGCGATGAGTTGCCTGATGCACGTGCCCGATGCCGATCTCCCCGACGTGCTCGACGAGATGGCCCGGGTTCTCGTGCCCGGTGGGATCGCGATGGTCGGGCTCTGGGGTGGACGCGGGACACCCGGTGTCTGGGAAGGAGACGACCACATGCCGCCACGTTTCTACGCCCTGAGAACAGACGACCAGGTTCGGGCTGCGTTCATCAGCGCCTTCGTCATCGAGCGGTTCGAGTCGATTCCCAATCCGCCCGACGATCAGTCCGACACGCACTACCAACTCTTGAGCGTGAGGAAGAGATGAAGGACTTCGGCGAAGAGGTCGCCACGCTCCTCGAACGGCTCGAACCCGGTGAGGTTGTGTCGTACGGTGAGATCGCTGACGAGGCGGGATTTCCCGGTGCCGCCCGCGCTGTTGGGAACCTCGTCCGGACGACTCCCGGCCTCCCCTGGTGGAGGGTCGTCGCCAAGTCGGGACGGCTCGCGCCGGGATTGGAGCAGCGGCAAACCGAGCTGTTGAGGAGCGAAGGAGTCACAGTCGTCAACGGTCGCGTCAAATTGCGCGACAATGCACGCCTCAGAACGGAGGGTCTATGAGCTACAGCATGACTGAATTGATCCAGACCAAACGAGAGGGCGGTCACCTGGAACCGGTCGAACTCGAATGGATCATCGAGAGCTACACGGCGGATGTGCTCCCGGATTATCAGCTCTCGGCCCTCCTGATGGCGATCATGTTCCGCGGCATGTCGCAAGTGGAACTCGCGGCATGGACGGACGCGATGCTTCATTCCGGAGATGTGCTCGACCTGTCGTCAATCGACATGCCCAAGATCGACAAGCATTCGACGGGCGGCGTCGGCGACAAGATCAGCATCCCCCTTGCTCCCCTCGTCGTAGCTTGTGGAGTCGCCATCCCGATGATGTCCGGGCGTGGTCTGGGCCACACCGGGGGAACACTCGACAAGCTCGAGACGATTCCCGGCTTCCGAACCCGTCTCGACCCCGACGAGTTCGCACGTCAACTCGGCGAACTCGGACTCGTCCTCGCCGGCCAATCCGAGACTCTCGTACCTGCCGACCGGCGGATCTACGCGTTGCGCGACGCGAGTGGCACCGTGCCGTCCGTGCCGTTGATCTCCTCGTCGATCATGTCGAAGAAGCTCGCCGAAGACCTCGATGGCCTCGTCCTCGACGTCAAGATCGGCTCCGGCGCGTTCATGAAGGACGTCGCATCCGGAAGAGAGTTGGCGGAAACGATGGTCGGCATCGGGAAGTCCCACAACACACCGGTCGTCGGGATCCTCACCGACATGGATCAGCCGCTCGGCACCGAGGTCGGCAATGCCAACGAGATCATCGAGTCGATCGCGATTCTCAAGGGCGATGGACCGGACGACACCACGGAACTCACTCTCCGTCTGGGAGAGGAAATGCTGATCCTCGGCGGTGTGGCCGCCGATCGGACAGAGGCACGTTCCCAACTCGACTCGGTCATCTCCTCCGGGGCCGCTCTCGACGTGTTCGCCAAGGTCATCGAAGCCCAGGGTGGAGATCCCCGGGTGCTCGACGACCAGTCGATCCTCCCATCTGCCGAACACGTCTTCACGGTCACTGCGGGGAGGTCCGGATTCGTTGAACGCTGCGACGCTCTCGCCGTCGGTCGTTCTGCCGTTCGCCTCGGGGCAGGACGCCAGGCGAAGGAAGATGACGTCGACCCTGGTGTCGGCATCTCCATTCGGGCAAGAGTCGGTGACGAGGTCGCCGCCGGCGACGCGTTGGCGACGGTGAGCTACAACACCGACGACCAACTTGCGGCGTGTCTCCCCATACTCGAGACCGCCTGGATTCTGTCCGACGAACCGCAAGCGCCCCGACCCCTGATCCTTGGAGAGGTGAGATGAGTTACGAACAACTACAGGAAGCCGCCGCAGCGATCGCCGAACGGACGGGCCGGGAGCACCATGAAGCTGCCGTCGTGCTCGGGTCAGGTCTGAGCGACTACGCCGGATCCTTCGAGAACGCAATCGAGATCCCGTACTCGGAGATTCCCTTCTTCCCAGAGCCACGGGTCGTCGGCCACGGCGGGAGCCTCTTCTCGGCCCCCGTCGGCGACGGTGCCGTGTTGCTCTTCGCCGGGCGTGTCCACACGTATGAAGGCTGGGACCTCGACGAGGTCGTGTTCGGTGTCCGGACCGCGGCTCTCGCCGGAGCGTCGTCGATCCTCCTCACGAACGCCGCCGGCGGTCTCGGTGATGGTCTCGCCCCCGGTGATCTCGTCGCGATCAGCGATCACCTCAACTACACAGCCAGGAACCCGCTCATCGGCATGAACGACGATCGGCTCGGTCCGCGATTTCCCGACATGAGCGAGGTCTACTCGCGCCGTCTCCGTGGTCTCCTCGAGCAAGCGTTCCAGAGCGCGTCGGTGACATACCGCGAGGGCGTCTACGCATGGTTCCTCGGACCGAGCTACGAGACGCCCGCCGAGATCGAGATGGTGAAGCGGGCCGGTGGCCACCTGGTCGGGATGTCGACGGTGCCGGAGGCGATCGCACTCAACCACATGGGAATCGACGTCGCCGGCATCTCCCTCGTCACGAACTATGCGGCCGGGATCACCGACACGCCGCTGTCGCACGAAGAAGTAACCGAGACAGCAACCGAAGCCCGAGAACGTTTCACAGCAGTACTTGACGCGTTGCTACCGCTCCTGGTGGAAGGGAAGTAGAGCAGTAGCAAGTAGATCAGTAGATCAGTACTGCTCTACTTGCTACTGCTCTACTGATCTACTACTCCCTTTTTGAGTCCACGCTCAAAGTTGGGGTATCATTCCGGCACCCCATGCAAGGAGCGGAAACGACATGAGAATCGCGGTCTGTGTGAAGCAGATCCCAGACCCGGCAACGCCCTACGACCTGGATCCGGACACCCATCGCGTGGTTCGTCCTAACGACCAGGTACTCGACGACACCGACCGGTTCGGTGTCGAGGTTGGGCTCCAACTCGCCGAAGGAGACGACGGATCAGTCACGTTGTTCTCGATGTCCCCATCTGGATCCCTCCAGGGCATCCGCCAGGCACTGGCGATGGGCGCAGACAAGGCCGTCATCATCGATGACGAAGCCCTCGCCGGATCCGACGCCCTCACGACGTCGAGAATCCTCGCCGCAGCGATCGAACGAGAAGGATTCGATCTCGTCGTTGCCGGCACCGAGTCCACCGACGGGTCGAGCGGTGTTGTCCCCCAACAGATCGCCGAACTGCTCGACGTGCCATCGCTGACATTCGCCCGCAAGGTCGAGGTCACCGACGGTGGCATCCGCGTGGAGCAGCAGACCGCTGGTGGCTACGACGTCGCAGAGGCGGCCCTTCCTGCCCTCCTGGCCGTCACCTCCGGTGTCGTGGAACCTCGCTACCCCACTTTCAAGGGGATCATGCAGGCCAAGAAGAAGCCGATCGACACGTTGACGGCTGAAGATCTCGGATTCACCGCCGACCAGGTCGGTGATGCCGGTGCCGGCCAGACCATCACTTCGGTGACTGCCGTTCCTGCGCGGGAAGCAGGAGAGATCGTCGAAGACGATGGCGAGGCCTACCTCAAGATCGTTGCCCTCCTCGAACAAGCGAAGGTGATCTGATGACGACCTGGGTATTCAGCGAAGAGATCGACGGGCATGCGTCCGCATCCGCTCTCGAACTCCTGACCAAGGCCCGGACGTTCGGAGACACGTCGGTGTTCCACATCGGTGCAGGATCCGATGCCGCGTACGCCGAACTCGGTGCTCACGGGGCCACGAAGGTGCACCACCTCACGATCGGTGATCGTCTTCCGGGCGCTCCCGCTGCGGCCGCTCTTGCAGCGCTCGCTGAGGAGCACGGTGCCGAACTCATCATGTTCGGAATGGGAAACACGGACCGCGACGTCGCCGGCCGACTCTCCGCGAGGATCGGCAGACCGGTCCTCGGAAACGCCGTCGACGTCACCGTCGACGGCTCGGTGCGAGTCACGAGCGAGATCCTCGGAGGCACACAAGCCGTCGTCACCGAGGCAACCGGATCCGCCCCGGCGCTCGTGCTCGTTCGCTCGAAGGCATTCCCGGCGGAGCCGTCCGGTGAGGGCGTCCCCGAGGTCACAGCGGTCTCGATGCCCGATCTCGGCCATGCCGGATCCGCCGTCATCACCGAGTCCCACGTCGAAGAGAGCGAGGGACCGGATCTCGAGGTGGCCGGCGTCGTCATAGCCGGAGGCCGAGGCGTCGGCAGTGCAGAGAAGTGGGTCGTCATCGAAGAGCTGGCCTCACAACTCGACGCAGCAGTAGGAGCGACCAGGGCCGTCATCGACGCCGGATGGGTTCCTTCAAGACTGCAGATCGGACAGACAGGCAAAACCGTCAAGCCCGATGTCTACATCTGCGCCGGCGTCTCCGGAGCGATGCAGCACCTCGTCGGCATGAAGGACTCCGGCACGATCATCGCGATCAACAAGGACGCCGAAGCCCCGATCTTCGCAGCAGCCGACCTCGGCATCGTGGGAGACCTGCACGCAGTGGTGCCGAAGTTGACAGAGGCGTTGCGAAATCGGTAGATCAGTAGCTCAGTAGCGAGTAGAGCAGTACTGATCTACTGATCTACTGATCTACTCGACTGCAGGTCGTCAGGGCCAAACGACATCGGGAGCAGCTTGTCGAGTGGATACTCGACAGGGGCTCCCGATTCGTCGGTCATGATCACGCGATTGACGCCGAACTCTCGCATGAGTTGACGACAGTTGCCGCACGGGGTGCAGCCCTCGCCATCGAGGCAGGTGACCGCGACGGTGTCGATCTCTCGTACACCGTGCGCGGCTGCGGTGGTGATCGCGTTCGCTTCTGCGCAGATCGATGCTCCGTACGCCGCGTTCTCGACGTTGCAGCCGCTGTACTCGGTCCCGTCGGCTGCGATCACCACAGCGCCGACCCGGAATTTGCTGTACGGCGAGTACGATTTCCCGGCTACGTTGCGGGCTTCTGCGATGAGTCGTTGCGCTTCGTTCATGGCTCCAACAATGCTTCGATGAATGCTCTCGGCTCGAAGGGTACGAGGTCGTGGAGCCCTTCGCC
>JAMBLK010000024.1 GCA_023336855.1 Actinomycetes bacterium | reverse complement strand
CGTCCGCGCGGCCCACCGCGACCGATTCAAGGCCGACGAGGGATTCTCGCTGACATACCTGCCGTTCATCGCTCGAGCGATGATGGATGCACTGTCCACCTACCCCGTCGTGAACAGCTCATTGGATCTCGAAGCGGGAACGGTTACGTACCACCACGGCGTCAATCTCGGTGTTGCCGTCGATCTCGAGACACAAGGACTCCTCGTGGCGACGGTAAGAGGGGCCGACGGATTGACGTTGAAGGGACTCGCTCGCAGCATTCGACAGATCGCAGAGAAGGCGCGTGACGGCGACTTGGAGCCGGATGACATCTCAGGCAGCACGTTCACGATCACCAATCCAGGACCGTTCGGCTCATACCTGAGCGCGCCGATCATCAACCTGCCGAACGTCGCGATCTTGTCGACCGACACGATCAAGAAGCGCCCGACGGTGGTGACGCTGCCCGATGGCACCGACACCATCGCCGTTCGGCACATCGGCTACCTCGGACTCACCTGGGATCACCGTGCGTTCGATGGATCGGTCGCTACGAAGTTCCTCAACCGGATTCGAACGAACCTCGAGACCTGGGATTGGGACCAGGAGCTTCGATGACCGAAAGCGGGTCGCGTCTTCGGATCCGGTGGCTCGGCCGTGTCCCGTACACCGAGGCGCTGGATCTTCAGCGTGCGTTCTGGGACGGGCGAGCGAGCGGGCGCTCCGACGACGACTATCTCCTGCTCCTTGAACACCCGCACACTTACACCGTCGGTCGTAACGGAGACGGCTCGAACCTGAAGATCGCGGAAGACGAACTGGGCGCCATCGGCGCTCGGCTCGTCTTCACCGATCGGGGCGGTGACATCACGTATCACGGACCCGGTCAACTCGTCGGATACCCGATCGTTGCCGTGCCGACACTGTCGAACGGTTGGGACGCCGTTGGCCACCTCCGGCGCATCGAGACGATGCTGATTTCGACGTTCGGTGATCTCGGGATAGCGGCTTGGGCGGAGGACGGCTTCACTGGAGTGTGGACCGACCAGGGAAAGATCGCCGCGATCGGGGTCAAGATCTCCAGTGGTGTCTCGACGCATGGGTTCTCGATTAACGTGACGCCAGATCTGGAGTACTTCCAGCACATTGTTCCATGTGGCATCCCGAACCGCCCGGTGACCTCGCTGTCTGAGATCGCCGGTCGGGCCATCAGGATGGAATCCGTCGTAGAAGCGTTGATACCGCGAGCAGCCGAAGCATTCGGTGGGACTCCCGAGATACAACTCGGCGCCTTCGCGAACCATGACCGATCCCGGCCGTACGACGTCGACGCCATGGTTGCTGCAGGTGTGTTCTCGCCGAACCGCAACGGAGAGACTCCGATCACCGTTCGCGGGCTCCTCCCAGGAGAGCCGGACAAACCCGAGTGGATGCGAATACGGGCGAATCTCTCCACCGATGGCTTCAAGGATCTCAAGAAGCTGATGAGGGGGATGGATCTCCACACGGTTTGCGAAGCTGCCGGTTGCCCCAACATCTTCGAATGCTGGGAATCGGGAACGTCGACCCTCATGCTTCTCGGAGAGACGTGCACAAGGGCTTGTGCGTTCTGCGACATCAACACCGGCAAGCCCGGTCCCGTGGACCTCGATGAGCCCGATCGCGCTGCGGCCGCCGTCGAACAGATGGGGCTGCAGCACGCCGTGCTGACGTCGGTAAATCGCGACGACCTCTCGGACGGCGGTGCAGGGGTATTCGCCGACACCATCACAGCAATCCGGGAGCGGATGCCCGACTGCGAGGTTGAAGTCCTGATCCCGGACTTCAAGGGCTCCGTCACCGACCTCGAGACGGTGATGACATCCAAACCGGCCGTGCTGAACCACAACACCGAGACCGTCCTTCGCCTCCAACGGGACATCAGGACGGCAGCGAACTACGCCCGCTCGCTCACCCTGCTCGCACGCGCCAAGTGGATCAACCCCTCCGGTGCTGTGAAGTCAGGGTTGATCGTCGGCATGGGTGAGACCGAAGAGGAAGTACTCGGGGCCCTCGCCGACCTGCGAGCCGTCGGCGTCGACATCATCACGATCGGCCAGTACCTGCGACCGACGGCGAGGCATCGTCCCATCGATCGGTATGTCGATCCGGACGAGTTCGCTCGCTACACCGCCGAGGGCGACCGCCTCGGACTCCCACATGTCGAGGCTGGCCCGCTCGTCCGTTCGTCCTATCACGCCCGCGAAGCGCTCGAGGCGGCACGATGAACGAAGAACGCATCATCGCCGTCCAGGCGGCTCTCCGCGAGAGCGGGGTCGACGCATTGCTCATCTCCGTGGGATCCGATCTGCCGTACCTGACGGGTTACCGGGCCATGCCGCTCGAACGGATCACCGCCCTCGTTGTCCCCGCTTTCGGTGAAGCGACCCTCTTCGTGCCGGAACTCGAAGCTCCAAGGGTCGACACCTCCGTCGAGGTCCGGCCGTGGGGCGAGACCGACGACCCATTCGACCGGATCGCCGCCGGCTTACCGAGTGACAGCACGATCGCCGTCGGGGATCAGATGTGGGCTTCGTTCCTGATCGCCTTCCAGGATCGCCGGCCCGGCGCCCGATTCGTCGACGCCGAGCCGTTGATGGCACCGCTGCGCATGATCAAGGACAAGGACGAGATCGCGGCCCTTCGAGATGCAGGACACGCCGTCGATGGCGTCGCCGACCACCTCTCGACCGTGCGCTTCGGCGGCCGCACGGAGCGTGAGATGTCACGGATCGTCTCCGACCTCGTGCTCGCCTCCGGCCACGAGTCGGTCTCGTTCGCGATCGTTGCCGCCGGGAAGAACGGCGCATCGCCCCATCATGAGGGATCCGACCAGATCATCGAACCGGGTGACGCAGTTGTCGTCGACTTCGGTGGTCGGGTGCGCGGATACGGTTCCGACACCACGCGCATGTACTGCGTCGGAGAGGCACCCGACGGTTTCGTAGAGGCCTACGCCGTACTCGAACATGCGCAGCGGGCGGCCGTCGAGTCCGTACGGCCGGGAACAACGGCGGAGACGATCGACGCTACTGCTCGCTCGATCATCTCCGACGGCGGATACGGCGAGTTCTTCATCCATCGAACCGGGCACGGCATCGGCCTCGACGCCCACGAACAGCCGTACATCGTTCAAGGGAACACCGAACCGATCCGGACAGGTATGGCATTCTCGATCGAGCCGGGGATCTACATCCCTGGTCGGTGGGGGATGAGGATCGAGGACATCGTCGTGGCTACCGATGACGGCGTCGAACGGCTGAATCGATCATCGCGAAAGCTGCGATTCGTGGAATAGGCGAAGCGAGTGAACGGTACCCTGTAAGGGTTGCATGATGAGGCACGAGGACTCAGGAGGTCCGATGACGAACACGGTCGAACAACAAGCCACCGATGCTCTTCGCGTCCTGTCGATCGACGCGGTCCAGCGAGCCAACTCGGGGCATCCCGGCATGCCCATGGGCATGGCCGACATCGCCTCCGTGCTCTGGTCCCGATTCCTCGTGGTCGACCCGAACGATCCCACCTGGATCGATCGGGACCGCTTCGTTCTGTCGAACGGACATGGCTCGATGTTGCTCTACTCCCTGCTGCACTTCTCCGGCTTCCCCCTCACGATGGATGACATCAAGGCGTTCCGGCAGTTCGGATCGGTGACTGCGGGGCATCCGGAGCACGACCCGGGGCTCGGCATCGAGATGACCACAGGCCCGCTCGGTCAGGGTTTCGCCACGGGGATCGGGATGGCAATCGCGGAGGCACATCTCCGATCGGTCCTGGGCTCCGACCTGGTCGATCACCGGATCTACGGGTTCGTCTCCGACGGCGATCTGATGGAGGGCGTCACCGCCGAGGCTGCATCACTCGCCGGACACCTCGGACTCGGCAAGGTCACCTATCTCTATGACGACAACCACATAACGATCGACGGCACGACGGACCTCGCGTTCACCGAGGACGTGGCCGCTCGGTTCGATTCGTACGGCTGGCACACTGTCGCCGTCGATGGACACGATCGGGAAGCGATCGCTGCCGCTATCGCTGAAGCGAACGAGGATGCTCGACCGTCGCTTGTGCTGTGTCGCACCCACATCGGATTCGGGTCACCGAACAAACAAGACACATCGGCATCTCACGGATCGCCGCTTGGAGACGACGAGATCGCATTGGTTCGGGCGGCGTTCGATTGGGACCTTCCGCCGTTCGAGATACCCACCGAGGTGTACGGCTTCTATCGCGATGCCATGCAACGTGGCGGCGACGCAAGGGCGGCGTGGACACAGAGGTGCGACGCGGCCGACGCCGATCGGAAGAATCAGCTTGAAGCGTTCTTTGACGCACCGGATCTCCATCTCGGCATACCTCATCACGACGCCGGTTCGGCCGTCGCCACACGCGTGCTCTCTGGCGAAGTACTCCAGGAGGTCGCCGGGTCACTGCCGGGGCTCATCGGTGGTTCGGGTGATCTCACCCCGTCGAACAACAGCCGGATCGAGACATCCGGCGACTTCACAGCATCCGATCGGACCGGTCGGAACGTACGGTTCGGAATCCGTGAGCATGCCATGGGATCGATCGTAAACGGGATCACGCTGCATGGCGGGCTTCGCGGATACGGAGCGACGTTCCTGACCTTCTCCGACTACATGCGTCCAGCAGTGCGGCTCGGCGCCCTGATGGGGACCCCCTCCATCTGGGTGTGGACACACGATTCGGTGTTCCTTGGCGAGGATGGTCCGACCCATCAGCCGGTCGAGCATCTCGCAGCTCTCCGGTCGATCCCCGGGTTGCGGGTGATCCGCCCGGCCGATCCCACCGAAGTCACCGTCGCGTGGGAGATGGCGATCGGTCACGTCGATGGACCGACCGCCCTGATTCTGGGCCGTCAGGGCCTCCCCGTTCCCCATGAAGCCATCGATCGAGACCTTGTCGCGCGAGGTGGTTACGTCCGCAAGCATGGTGACGACGCCGTGTTGATCGCCACCGGATCCGAGGTGCCGCTGGCTGAACAGGCGGCAGAACTCCTCGGCGACCGCGGGCACTCGATCCGGGTCGTCTCGATGCCGAGCGTCGAGGTCTTCCTCGCCCAAGACGAGGACTATCGAACGATGGTGTTGGGCGATGGCCTGCCAACGGCAACGATCGAAGCCGGTGTGACGTTCGGGTGGGAACGCTTCTCAGGGCGAACCGGACTCCGTATCGGGATCGACCGATTCGGCACTTCCGCGCCGGCGTCGGTCATCGCCGAGGAATGGGGATTCACACCGGTGGCCGTCGCAGACCGCGTTGCCACGTGGCTCGGCATCTCCTGAGGATGCGGATCTACACGCGGCGGGGCGATGACGGAACGACCGGTCTGTTCCACGGGGGGCGGGTTGGAAAGGACTCCAGCGGCCCGGAAGCGTATGGGACGGTCGATGAAGCTGTCTCTGCCCTTGGAGTCGTCCGGGCCCAGACCGAGGCGGAACTTGCCGAAGCTGTGCTCGAGGTGCAGCGGGACCTCTTCGTGGTTGCGGCAGAACTCGCGACCGGCCCCGATCGTCGGGATCTTCTCGAATCGGGTGTGAGTCGCGTCGACGCGCCCATGATCGATCGCCTTGAGATCCGGATCGACCAGATCGACGCCGAGGTGGGGATGCCGACAGAGTTCATCGTTCCCGGTGGCGAACCGATCGCAGCGGCAATCGACGTCGCACGTACGATCGTTCGGAGGGCGGAGCGCAGAGCCGTCAGCCATCTTGCCGGCGAGTCCGATTCGCTCGTCGTTCCGTACCTCAATCGTCTTGCCGACTACCTGTACATGCTCGCTCGCGCCGTCGAGCGCGAGTGGACGCCAGCACGAGGAGAAACCACATGACCGAAATCGTCCCCGGCGGAGCGACCTCTGCATCAACAGCAGACCTGCTGATCGTCCCGGTGTTCGCGGAGTTGACATGGGGGCCCGGCGCCGAGGCGACGGCCGAGCAGCTGGGACCGTGGCTCAACGGCTACCTGGAGGCACGCGAGTTCAGCGGCGCATCCGGTCAAATCGTCGTCGTGCCGGGCGGCGACCTCTCCTTCGGATCAGTTGCATTCGTCGGTCTCGGGGAAGAGGCCGATGCCGAAGTGCTTCGTAGAGCGGCCGGTGCAGCCGGTCGACTGTCGGCACCGTACACCTCCGCAGCGACGACGCTGCACCTGGTCGACGTTGAGGGTGCGATCGGTGCCGTCACCCTCGGCTATCTCCTCGGGGCATATCGGTTCGATGAATATCGGAGCGATCCGAAATCGCGTGTGAATGAGCGTCTCGAACTTCTCGACGCAACCGATGCCGCCATGGCCCAGATACAGGACGCGACGGCGATCGCCCGCGGTGTCATGCTCGCCCGGGACTTGATCAACAGGCCGGCAGCCGACAAGTCGCCCGAAGTCCTCGCCGAACGTGCCCGATCGCTGGGCACTGAGATCTCCGTCGAGATCGTTGACGAGGTCGATGCCGCCGAACGGGGATACGGAGGGTTGATGGCCGTTGGTGCCGGATCGACCAATCCGCCGCGAATGGTCATCATGAAGTATGAGCCGGCCGACGCGAAGCCATTTGTTGCGTTCGTCGGCAAGGGGATCGTCTTCGATTCCGGCGGCCTCTCGTTGAAGCCGGCGAAGGGCATGGAGGACATGAAGACCGACATGGCGGGCGCGGCTGCCGTCTACGGAGCCATGCAGGCGATCGCAGAGCTCGAACTCCCCATCCGTGTGCTCGGCGTGACCCCTTTGTCCGAGAACATGACGGGTGGCGCGGCACAACGCCCGGGCGACGTGTTCGCCGCGTACAACGGGAAGACGGTCGAGGTTCTCAATACCGACGCTGAGGGGCGTCTCGTTCTCGCCGACGGCCTCGGAATCGCCGCAGAGGCCGAGCCGGACCTGATCATCGACATCGCGACTCTGACCGGCGCTGCCAAGGTTGCCCTCGGACCGACCGTTGGAGCCATTTTCGGCAACGACGATGAAGCCATCGCGGCCGTCGAAGCGGCCGCCAGGTTCGCCGGTGAGTCGATGTGGACGATGCCGCTCGAGCGTTCGTACCGGTCCCTCCTCGACTCACCTGTGGCAGACATGAAGAACATCGGCGATCGGTGGGGAGGGGCGATTCTCGCTGCTCTCTTCCTCGCCGAGTTCGTCAACGAACGTCCGTGGGTCCATCTCGATATCGCCGGCCCCGGGCGTGCAGACAAGACCGAGCACTACGTTGCGAAGGGCGGAACCGGCTTCACGGTCAGGACGCTGGTCGAACTCGCCCGTGAGATGGTGAAGAAAGGGTAAAGCACTCCAAGGGTCCACCCGATACACAGAGTATTGATATAAATGCTTTGCGTGTTCGGGAGGACCCATGCGCACCACCCGCAAGATTTCCATAATCGTCGTCGCTCTCGTAGTGATGACCGTCGGATTGGCCCTTCCAGCGCAAGCTGGGACCGAAGGTGCGTTCCTCTCGAAGATCAACGCTTCGAGATCCGCGGCCGGACTGGCGCCGGTCAGCGTGCACTCAGACCTGGTCCCGGACGCAAGAACTCACAGCGCTCAGATGATGGCCGCCGGCGAGATCTATCACACGAGTCCACTGAGCGCCGTCGCGTCCGGATGGGAGGCCCTGGCGGAGAACGTCGGCGCAGGTCCCTCGGTTGATAGCCTCCACGCCGCATTCATGGCATCGTCCGGACACCGTCGTAACATCCTCGGCGACTACAACTACGTCGGGATCGGCGTGTCTCAGAGCGACAGCGGCCAGCTCTGGGTGACGGTCATCTTCATGCGCAAGGGCGCTGCGGCCACGACAACGACCACCACGACGACTGTGGCGCCGGCACCCGCTCCCGCACCCGAACCCGCTCCTGTCCCGGTTGCTGCCCCGACCACCACGACGGCTGCGCCGACACCAAAGGTGACGACCACGACCGTCGCACCCGCACCGGCGGCACAGGCGGTCAAGGCGAGCACGGCAGTCCCGACACCGACCCCCGAGCCGGTACCGGCAGAGCCGATCGTGTGGAACGGCCGAGCACTGCACCTGCCGATCGTCGACTGAGAGGGCGACGAGCTACCAGCTGCCAGCCTCCAGTAAGACGAGGCCTTACGTAGTACGTACTACGTCATACGTACT
>JAMBLK010000023.1 GCA_023336855.1 Actinomycetes bacterium | reverse complement strand
GATCATCCCGGTCGTCAACAAGATCGATCTCCCTGCCGCAGATCCAGATCGCGCATCCGAGGAACTCGCCGGCGTGCTCGGAGGAACTGCCGACGAGGTCATTCGCGTGTCGGCCAAGACCGGTGTTGGGATCGATGAGCTGCTCGAAGCGATCGTCGACCGTCTCCCCCCGCCGGAGGGTGACGAGGATGCACCGCTTCGTGCGCTCGTCTTCGACTCTTTCTACGACACGTACCGTGGTGTGGTGAGCCACGTCAGGATCGTCGACGGGAGCATCTCGACACGGGATCAGATCCGCTTCATGGCGACGGACCTCGACGTCGATGCCGACGAACTCGGGATACGGCGACCGTCAACCGAAGAGGTCGAGCGGCTCGGCACCGGAGAGGTCGGTTATCTGATCACCGGCGTCAAGGAGATCGACCTTATCCGTGTCGGTGACACCGTCACGCACACGAGCAAAGGAAGCTCCGAGGCGCTCCCCGGCTATGAGGAGCCGAAGCCGATGGTGTTTTCCGGCCTCTTCCCGACCGACGGAGACGACTTTGAGCGGCTTCGTGAAGCACTCGACAAACTGCGACTGAACGACTCGTCGCTCGTCTTCCAGGCTGAGACGAGCCGGGCCCTCGGGTTCGGCTTCCGCGTGGGGTTCCTCGGACTGCTCCACATGGAGATCGTTCGCGAGCGCCTCGAACGTGAATATGACCTCGAGCTTGTCGCGACCGCACCGTCCGTCGCGTACCGGGCGAATCTCACATCGGGTGAGCAGGTCCCTGTTCGAAGTCCACAGGATCTTCCCGACGTGTCGAGCCTCGCCTCGATCGAGGAGCCGTACGTCAGGGTGATGATCATCACGCCGTCCGAGTTCATCGGGACGGTCATGGAGCTGGTCCAGCAACGGCGCGGCGAGATGGGGAAGATGACGTACCTATCGCCGGAGCGCGCCGAACTGCACTATCGGATACCCCTCGCGGAGATCGTCTTCGACTTCTTCGACCAGCTCAAGACGCGAACCCGCGGCTACGCATCACTCGACTACGAACCGGACGACTACCGGCTATCAGATCTCGTTCGGGTGAACATCCTGCTCAACGGGCTGCCGGTGGACGCGTTCTCCACGATCGTGCACCGCGACAAGGCCTATATCTATGGGAAAGCCATGGTGGAGCGACTCAGGGAACTGATCCCGCGCCAGCTCTTCGACGTCCCTATCCAGGCAGCGATAGGTACCCGGATCATCTCTCGTGAGACGATCAAGGCCAGGCGGAAGGACGTTACGGCCAAGTGCTACGGCGGCGACATCACCCGAAAGCGCAAGCTCCTCGAGCGTCAGAAGGCGGGAAAGCGCCGGATGAAGATGGTCGGCCAGGTAGAAGTGCCGCAGGAGGCGTTCGTCGCAGCGCTGAAGCTGGAGACATGAGCGCAGAGCCGCCAGCTGCCAGCTACCAGCGCCGAGCAAGAAGCGTTCAGCGTGATCGATGAGCTCGGAGCCTGAAGTGGAAGGTACTCAGTACCCAGTACTCAGTACTCAGTACGGCGGTGAGCTGACCGACTCTCCTGAGCTTGCGGAGGCGGCTCGGCTCTGGCGATCTGCCTACGTCCACCTTCCTTTCTGTGCTCGGCGGTGTCCCTACTGCGATTTCGCCGTGGTCGCTGCCGACGAGGCGGGTGGCTTGGGCCTGGAGAGGTACGTCGACGCACTCGTGACGGAGATCGGTATGGAGTCAGATCCGTCGGAAGTGGAGGCGATCAACTTCGGCGGCGGGACACCCACCCGGCTGCATCCCGATGACCTCGCCAGGATCATCGGTGCGCTCGATGCACGGTTCGCGATCGCAGACGGCGCCGAAGTCAGCATCGAAGCCAATCCGGAGGATTGGACGCCTG
>JAMBLK010000022.1 GCA_023336855.1 Actinomycetes bacterium | reverse complement strand
GCGAGTACCTTCAACTACACGGGATACATCGCAGCGGCCCTGCTCTTCTTGGCCGTCAGCGTCCCGGTGGCTCGATTCACGGACTGGTACACAGAACGGGATCGCCAGAAGAAGCAATCGGTGAGCGCATGACAACTCCGAAACTGGAACTGCGGGGAGTGTGGAAAGCCTTCGACGACAAGGAGGTCCTACGCGATGTCGATCTCGTGGTCAACCACCACGACGTCGTCTGTTTGATCGGATCCTCAGGATCCGGGAAGTCGACGATGCTCAAGTGCGTCAATCTCCTCGTACCGATCGATGACGGAACGATCCTGCTCGATGGTGCAGACATCACGGCACCAGGCGTCAACCCGAATCAGGTCCGTGAAGAGATGGGCATCGTGTTCCAGGCGTTCAACCTGTTCCCCCACATGAACGTTCTCGACAACATCACGCTCAGTCCGCGCAAGGTACACGGTGTCGGACGCTCCGAGGCCGAGGACAAGGCGAAGGGCCTCCTCGAACGCTTCGGTCTCTCGGACAAGGTTGTCGAATACCCGGACCGGTTGAGTGGCGGCGAGCAGCAACGAGTCGCTGTGATCCGCGCGCTTGCCACCGAACCCGACCTCATGCTCTTCGACGAGGTCACGTCAGCACTCGACCCGGAACTCGTCGCCGAGGTGCTCGACGTGATCCGCGGCTTGAAGGATCTTGGCATGACGATGGTCATCGCAACCCACGAGATGGGTTTCGCACGCGACGTCGCTGACCAGGTGTGTTTCCTCGATCAGGGGCGCATCCTCGAGCATGGGACGCCGAAGCAGATCTTCTCGACACCGCAGGAAGCCCGCACCCAGCAGTTCCTCCAACGGATCATCGACGCCGGGCGCCTCTAAATGCGGCTACGTACCGCGACGGGAATGCCGGGCTTCGGCTTGATGACCTTGCCCCCCGTCCCGTTGTTCTCGGAGACGAGGAGATAGCCACTCGAGTCCCAGAGGGCGATCAACGTGTCGGAGTCATACTCGGAGTCACCGAACGTCGACACCATGCCCTGGATGTGCGCGCCGCAGATGTCTATCTGGACGCCGTCGGGCACGTCGAGATGAGCGATCTCCTCGGGCAGGATGGAGCAGATCGCGTTACCGAAGTCGTCGATGTAGATGACTTCGCCGGTCACGCTGCCATCGTCGTGGCGCTCGGCTCCCCACAGGGGAATCCTGATCGGGTCGTCGAAGGATGTCCCGAGGTCGGAGAGGGGCACGCCGGCAGCCAGATGCGCCCCCACCGGGGAGAACAGATCCCGGCCGTGGAAGGTCATGGTCACGTTGTCCAACCAGTACTCGGGTTTGTCCAGATGCACGAACTCGCTCGACCACCCTTCACGGACGGCACGATCGAGGCAGGCCGTCAGGACGCCATTGTCGGGAGCAACAAAGTAGTGCTTGCCGATGCGTGCAGCGATCGGCCTCCGTTCGGTGCCAACTCCGGGGTCGACGACGATGACATGCACGGTCCCATCGGGGAAGAAAAAGACGCTGTTGTTGACCACGAAGTTCGCTTCGCGAATGTCCTGCGGCGTGATGTGGTGCGAGAGGTCCGTGATCACTGCATCGGGAGCGATTCCGTAGATGGCTCCATGGAGGACGGCGTCGCTCCCCTGCCGAGTACCGAAATCCGTGGTGAGGGTGATGTTGGTCATTCGGTCATGCTACCGGCCGACCACCAGTCTTCGATATCGCGTGTCAGCCGAAGGCGGGTCGCTTCGTCGGCCCAGGAGGCTTCGATCACCGCGAGAGACAACCGTTTCAGCGCCGGTTCGTCGAGTCCGAAGTGTGTCACGAGGTTCTCGAACTCCCCCGCCAGGTTCGCATCGAACATCGCGGGATCATCCGTATTGATCGTCACCATGACTCCCGCATCGATCAGTCGGCCTACGGGGTGCTGCTCCCAGTGCGCGATCACGCCGGTCCGGAGATTTGACGTCGGGCAGACTTCGAGAGGGATCTGATGTTCGACCAGGTACTCCACGAGGTGCGGATCTTCGATCGACCGTATGCCGTGTCCTATTCGTTCGGTACCGAGGTCTCTGATGGCTCCCCACACGCTCTCAGGGCCCGCCTCCTCGCCTGCATGGGCGGTGAGGCGGAATCCGGCCTCTCTCGCATCGTCGTAGACGGCGGCGAACTGCTCCGGCGGATGGGCGAGTTCGAAGCCACCGATACCGATACCAATGACGCCGGTCTCGGATGCAACTTCCTTGATGGCTGCCAGCGTTCTGGCCGTTCCTTTCGGGCCCCGATCTCGGACAAGATCCACGATCAGTGCTACTTCCACACCGGAGACACGGTCCAGTCCCCGTCGGATCGCTCTGGCTATCCCCTGAGGCTCGAGACCGTGGTGGCGGAAGTCGCTCGGAGAGAAGAAGGCTTCGACGTAGACGATGTTCTGTTCCACGAGGTGACGGGCGACAGATTCCGCAGCGAATTCGAAGTCGTCGTAGCATCGGAGGAATCCACTCATCCACTCCCATGTCTCCATGAAGTGGGCGAAGTCGCGGTAACTGAACCACTCGGCGAGCTGCTCCTGGGTGCTGATCGTCGGGTCTCCCCCGTGGTGCTGGATCAGTTCCCACAGCACCGGCACCGGAATCGCACCCTCCAGATGGAAGTGCAACTCGGCCTTCGGCATTGTCGTCCAATCGCGCATCCGGCCATTCAACCAGAGTTGGGTATCGCACCAATCGTCCACCCGGCTCAAACGAAGCCGGTCGTCGAGACCCGCACCGCGAAAAGGCCGATTATCGGCAGGTAGCCACGCATGAGGGTTCGCGTGATGTGACCCTTGTCCCTGGTCGAAGAGTGGTCTATTCCGTACGGTGGGAGTACTGGAAAGGACAGTAGATGCAGCTTTCATACGCTTCTGGCTCAACCGACGTCCCACTTCTCACCGAGACGATCGGCGAGAATCTCGAACACACCACGGCACGCTTCCCGGATCGTGATGCGTT
>JAMBLK010000021.1 GCA_023336855.1 Actinomycetes bacterium | reverse complement strand
CTGAGCTACGAGGGCTTGGGATGCAATGGTAGGAGATGTCAGCGAGTCTCCGTCACCGGTGCCGGTCGGACCAGGCCGGCGTCAAGAAGAGCGCGAGCACCCAGTGGTGACGCCAGTTCTGCCTCGGCGTCGATGTCGATCCAGACGCCGGCGCACATCCCTGTGAATCCCTTCTCTCGGGTCCATGCGACGGTCTCTTCGGTCTCGACCACCTCGATCGATACAACCTCGGTGATGATGCGAGGCTCGGACTCCTCGACGCAAGCGCCGCCTTCCACGCGAATGGGGAGCACGGTCGCCGTTGCGTCGATCGGTCCGACCGGATACCAGCGGCTGGCCACGCGATTGCCGTACACCAGGACCGGGTTGCATCCGCCCCACTGTTGGATGTCATCACCGTCGAGGGTGTAGTCCATAGTCGGCAGTCCGTCCCGGTATCCGAGCACAAACGAGTTTGAAACGATCGAGAATCCGTCGAGTTCTCCATACGGCCCTGCCTCGACTTCTCCGTAGCCGCCGACGAAGAACGCATCGAGGGCCTGGCCCTGGGGGGTCTGCCGAAACTCGTCGGGCGCCAGTTCCGGTCCGTCCATGTAGGTCTTGGAGAACGGTGAGCCGCCGCCGTACGAACATGAGACTGCTTCCTCCGCACCCAGCGTGCCGAGGAAGGAGCAGCCGGATGCGACCAGTGAGGCGGCGACCGTTGCGAGGAGGAGCCGCCGGAACATCAGTGGTGGTTGCCGTCGGGCGCGTGAGCTCGGCCGGCGTCATGCGTGAGCGTCCCGGCCGCGTACCGTTGAACCGCTTCATCGATCACCCGGATGTCGGTGAGCACGACCTCGATCCCGGCCTCCTGCAATCGATCCTGCACGGGGATACCAATTCCTCCGGCGATCACCGCATCGCAATCGTGGACGGTATCGACCAGGTCGTGATGACGACGGCGATGCTCCGGATCCGGGTGGTTGCCCTGCGTGCAGGAGCCGACCTCGCGGGTCTCCCGCTTCGTTTCGACGCCGTCATCGAGGTCGACGACGACGAAAGCTTTCGTACGGCCGAAGTGTCCGGTGACCGTGTTTCCGTTCAGGGTGGCAAGTGCAATTCTCATGTGTCCCAGGATACGGGTGACTCGGCGCAGACCCACAGGGTCGTTTCCCGGGCATCGTTCGGCTCAAGTGCGTAGATTGACTCCCAGGAGCCTGTTCGGCCGAGAGGAGCTGCCATGTCGTTCGAGACCATTCCGCAGATGATCCTGAGAGCGGGGAGTGATCGTGGGGAGGCTAACGCCTACGCCGAGCGCGACGATACCGGGTGGGCGACCACGAGTTGGCGTGCCTACGGAGAGGAGATCACGGCGGCAGCCCGCGGACTCATTGCGCTCGGGGTGGAGAAAGGATCGCCCGTCGCGATCCTCGGCGCCAACAGCCCTGACTGGGTGATCTTCGACGTCGCAGCGATGGCCATCGGGGCTATGCCGGCCGGGATCTACCCGACCAGCACGCCCGATGAGTGTGCCTACGTGCTCGAGCACTCAAGATCGCCGGTCGTTCTGGTTCAGAACGAGGACCAGCTCGCGAAGATCCTCGGAGTTCGAGACGGCATCCCGACGCTCAAGACCGTCGTGCTCATGCGGGGTGCGTCAGCCGACGCCAACGGTGTGCTCACGTGGGACGAGTTCATCGAGCAAGGAATCGGCGTGCAAGGCAACGGGGTCGAGGACCGCCTTGCGGCGCTCGGACCCCGCGACGGTGCCACGCTCATCTACACGTCGGGTACGACCGGTCGGCCGAAAGCTGTCGTACTCCCGCACGAAGCGCTTGTCTCGACCGCAGAGGCGATCAAGTCGTTCATCGACGTCGGCATGTCCGACTCTGCGCTCTCCTATCTCCCCCTGTCTCACATTGCAGAGCAGATTGTCTCGATCCATACGCCGGCGGTAATGGGTCACACGATCTACTACGAACCGGACATCTACCGACTCGCCGACAGTCTCAAAGAGGTGCGACCGACCGCGTTCTTCGCAGTGCCACGGGTGTGGGAGAAGTTCTACGCCGCGGTGTCCGAGAAGCTCGGAGAGGCGAGTGGCGTGAAGGCGGCGATCGCCAATCGAGCATTGGATGTCGGCCGTCAGCACACGGCTGCTCTCGACCGGGGTGAGCAGCCAGGCCCGTTGCTTGGCGTGCAGTTCGGTCTCTTCGAGACGCTCGTGTACTCGAAAGCGAAGGAGGCGATGGGGCTCGACCGATGCCGGTTCATGTTCTCATCGGCCGCTCCACTCTCGCCGAAGATCGCCGAGTACTTCTCAGGCCTCGGCATGCAGATCCTCCAGCTCTATGGACAGTCCGAGTGCACCGGTATCTGCGCCTTCAACGAACCGGACGGCAACCGGATCGGATCGGTCGGCCCGGCGCTGCCCTGTGCCGAGCTCAGCATCGCTGAGGACGGGGAGATACTGACACGCGGATCCAATGTGTTCCTCGGCTATCTCCACAATGATGAAGCAACGTCCGAGGCACTCGGTGAAGACGGGTGGCTCAAGACCGGTGACGTCGGCAATATCGACGATGACGGGTTCCTATTCATCACGGACCGGAAGAAGGACATCATCATCACGGCGGGTGGTGAGAACGTGACACCGTCGCTCATCGAGACTGCGCTGCAGACGAACTCGCTGGTCGCGACCGTCGTCGTGATCGGCGACCAGCGGCCGTACCTCACGGCGCTCGTGTCAATCGATCCGGAGGCTGCCGAGGGGATGAGCAGTGATGAGATTCGAGCGGTCGTCCAGGGGGCGGTTGACGATGTCAACGCCGACAGCGCCCGGGTGCGGCAGCTGAAGAAGTTCGTCGTTCTCGACGATCCGCTCTCGATTGAGGGTGGGGAACTAACGCCGACGTTGAAGGTGAAGCGGAAGGTCGTACGCGAGCACTTCGCCGACGAGATCGAGGGGATGTATTCCTGACTGAGCAACGCTGTGCTCATGTCAACGGTTGAGACGGGGTGCGGTAGCCGAAAGGGAGATTTCGGAAGCGCTCGACGAGGGTCCAGATGATGGGCCGACAATCTCAGTTGTCATGTCGCGGACCGGATTGATCGCGTAGATTCAGGGGGAGAGACAGAGCGGGGAGGGGACGGCGGGGAGGAGCCGTCATGTCGTTCGAGACCATTCCGCAGATGATCCTGAGGGCGGGTCGCGAACGCGGCACCGCCGATGCCTACGCCGTACGACGGGACGACCGATGGGTGACGACGAGCTGGGTTGACTATGCCGGTGAGGTCGCAGCGGCCGCTCGTGGGCTCATCGGTCTGGGAGTCGAAGCAGGGTCGCCGGTTGCGATCCTCGGTACGAACACCCCGGAGTGGGTCATTTTCGATGTTGCCGCAATGGCGGTGGGCGCCATGCCCGCGGGTATCTATCCGACCAACTCTCCGGACGAATGCGCCTACGTCCTCGATCACTCGCGGTCGTCGGTCGTTCTCGTGCAGAACGAGAAGCAGCTCGCAAAGGTCCTTGAGAGGGGGGGAGAGCTCCCGGCCCTCCGTCATATTGTGCTTATGCGAGGACAATCCTCTGAGTCCGACGGCGTGCTGACGTGGGGGCAGTTCCTTGATCGAGGGACCACCGTTCCGTTCTCCGACGTCGAAAGTCGGATGGCTGCGCTCGGTCCGCGGGACGGTGCGACCCTCATATACACGTCAGGTACGACCGGCCGACCGAAGGCTGTCGTGCTTCCGCACGAGGCGCTGGTCTCGACCACCGAGGCGATCAAGTCGTTCATCGACGCCGGCATGTCTGACTCAGCCGTCTCATATCTTCCGTTGTCGCACATCGCCGAGCAACTCGTCACCATCCTGACCCCTGCCGTGTCGGGTCACGCGGTCTACTACGAACCGGACATCTTCCGACTCCTCGACACCCTCAAGGAAGTTCGTCCATCGATCTTCTTCGCCGTCCCGCGGGTGTGGGAGAAGTTCTACGCCGTCGTGTCCGGCAAGATGGAAGAGGCGAGCGGTGTGAAGGCGGCGATAGCGAACCGAGCACTGGTCGTCGGGCGAGAGCACACCGCAACGCTGAACCGCGGGGAGCAGCCGCAGGCGTGGCTTGCATCCCAATATGGCTTCTTCGACAAGCTCGTGTACTCGAAGGTGAAGACCGCGATGGGGCTCGATCGCAGTCGGTTCCTGTTCTCTGGTGCCGCACCGCTGGCACCATCGATCCCGGAGTTCTTCTCCGGTTTCGGCATGCAAATCCTCAACATTTACGGGCAGTCTGAGAACACTGCGGGCTGTGCCTACAACCGTCCCAATCGGAACCGGTTTGGCTCCGTTGGTCCGGCCTTTCCCGGAGCCGAACTCCGAATCGCCGATGATGGGGAGATTCTCGCACGGGGACCCAGTGTGTTCAGCGAGTACCTGTACAACTCGGAGGCGACGCTCGACGCACTTGGAGGCGATGGGTGGCTTCACACCGGCGATGTTGGCTACATCGATGATGACGGGTTCCTGTTCATCACGGACCGTAAGAAGGACATCATCATCACAGCGGGCGGGGAGAATGTGACGCCGTCGCTCATCGAGATGACGCTGCAGACGAACTCCCTGATCGCGATCGTTGTCGTGATGGGCGACCAGCGGCCGTTTCTCACGGCGCTCGTCTCCATAGATCCGGAGGCCGCTGAGGGGATGAGCGACGATGAGATTCGCGCGGATGTCCAAGGAGCGGTTGACGACGTCAACGCCGACAGTGCCCGGGTGCGGCAGCTGAAGAAGTTCGTCGTCCTCGACCGACCGCTCTCGATCGAGCACGGGGAACTGACGCCGACGTTGAAGGTGAGGCGGAAGGTCGTGCGCGAACACTTTGCCGACGAGATCGAGGGGATGTACTCCTAGACACGGGCAGACACGGGAGTGTCAACCCGCTCGGCGATGAGGTCGACGAGGTCCACGAAGGGGTCGAAGCCGATTACCGCGGGTGCGTCCGCCACGAAGTTCGACAGAGCGTTCACGTCGTAGAAGTAGGCGTGTCCATCCCGTGCATTGATCAGATACTCAACGCCGCCTAGATCGGCGCCCGTAGCGTCAAGGATACGGCGGGCGTCCTCGATGACGGCCCTTGGAGGGTCGAAGGCCTCAACGGCCGCACCGCGGTCCGCTACTGCTTCACCGATCCCGGGGAGTTCGCAGTAGTCGGCCGGGCACAGATTGAATGATCCGGGAACGAGCAGTATGCGGATGGCATAGAGGAACCGTCCGTTGAGGAACTCGAGCCGGACGATCGAGTCGCCCTCGGTGGGCAGGTGCTCTTGGACGATCGCCGTGTGATCCGGTCCGAACTCGAGTTCACCGACTGCGGCCGCCGCACCGAGTGCTGCTTGATCATCGAACGAGACGATCCCTCCACCGCTCCCTCCGATGTTCGGCTTGACGAGAACCGGATACTCGAAACCTTCGGCCGCCGCCACGGCATCGAGAGCGTT
>JAMBLK010000020.1 GCA_023336855.1 Actinomycetes bacterium | reverse complement strand
TTGCGAGGCTGCTCTTCGTCTCTCGCTTCTCCTCGACGACGGCCGGCACTTCAACGATGCGGTATCCGGCGCGTTCAGCACGAACGACGAGTTCCGTATCGAAGAGGTCCTGGGTTGAGATCACCTCCGCGGCGATCTGATCGATCACGTCGCGGCGGATTGCCTTCATGCCGTGCGTGTCCGAAACGCCGGATGACAACACGAACCGCAGCACCTGATTGAACGTCCATGTGGCGAATCGGCGCACGGTGCCACGGCGGTCATCGGCACCTTCAGCCCGCTTCGAAGCCAACACCAGATCCGCGTCGTCCCCGATTGAGAGAACCGAGCGGAGGAAGTCGGCGGAGAAGTAGTCGATGTCGAAATTCACGGCCCACTCACCGTCGGTGGAGACGAATCCTTCCCTCATCGCTGCGCCGTAGTCCGGGGTGGGGAGTTGGAGGAGATCGAGGCCCGGATACCGGCCCATGAGCTCGCGAACAGCCTCTGCGGTTCCATCCGTCGATCCGTTTTCAGCCACCAGAACCGTGATCGATGCCGGGACGTCGGCGATCTCCTCGAAGAGTTCTGCGAGAGCACCGGGAAGGTAGCCCGCCTCATTGTGGACCGGGATCACGATCGAGAGGGTTGTCGGGGTGTCGGATGGCATGTCCGCGATGAGTGTAGGAAGGGATGGGAAACTGGGGCCCGGCCAATTCCCGTGCGACCGTACAATCCCACCATGGATCTTGACACCATCTTCAAGGCATACGACGTTCGCGGCCTCTACCCGGCAGAGATCGATGAGGAGGCGGCTCGACGCATCGGGCGTGGCTTCGCAACGTTCGCCGGCGTCGACCGGATCGCCGTTGGTCGGGACTGCCGGACCTCATCGCCTGCCGTCGCTACGGCGCTCATCGAGGGGATCACCGCCACGGGAACCGACGTCGTCGACATCGGCGAGATCACAACCGACGGCCTCTACTTCGTGTCAGGGTCGATGGATCTCCCCGGCGTCGTCGTCACCGCATCGCACAATCCACCCGAGTACAACGGGTTGAAGTTCTGTCTGGCAGGAGCCGCGCCGGTCGGTGAAGACACGGGGCTGACCGACATCAAACGGATCGCCGCGTCGGAATACGAGGAAGAGGATGACCGGGGCTCGATCGAGGTCATCGACATCCTGGATGGATACGTCGACCATCTTTTCGGCGTCGTCGATGCATCTATCTTCTCGGCGCTGACCGTTGCGGCAGACGGAGGCAACGGGATGGCCGGTATCGCCGTGCCAACCGTGTTCGATCGGCTACCGGCCCACCTCATCGGCCTCTACCTTGACCCGGACGGAACATTCCCGAATCACCCGGCAGACCCGCTCAGGCCGGAGAACCTCGTCGATCTCCTCGCTCTGATGGCCGAGACGAAGCCGGACCTCGGAGTGGCGTTCGACGGCGATGCCGACCGGGCGTTCTTCATCGACGACCTCGGTGTTCCACTCCCCGGCAGTACGACGACGGCGATCATCGGCGACTGGTTCCTCAAACGAGAGCCGGGCGCGTCGGTCGTGCACAACCTCATCTGCTCCAAAGCTGTCCCCGAACGAATCAGGGACGCGGGAGGCGTTCCGGTACGGACGAGAGTCGGACACTCGTTCATCAAACAGGTGATGAAGGAGACCGGTGCCGTATTCGGGGGCGAACACTCGGGGCACTACTACTTCCGAGACAACTACCGCGCCGACTCCGGGATCCTCGCCATGCTCGTTCTGATGCAGGTGATGTCGGAAGATGGACGCCGACTCTCCGAACTTCGGCTCGACTACGAGCCCTACGTCGGTTCGGGCGAGATCAACTACGACGTGGCAGACCAGGCAGCGGCGACCACCGCCGTGGCCGCTGCATACGGCGACGCCCAGATCGACTATCTCGACGGCCTCACGGTCGATCTCGGCGACCGGTGGTTCAATCTTCGACCGTCGAACACCGAGCCGAAGCTCAGGCTCAATGCAGAAGCACTAGACGCCGCGGCGGTGGACGAACTCGTCGCTGCAGTGGCCTCGATCATCGAGGAGGGACCGTGACCGACCATCTGATCGACCCGGCATTGCTGGAGATCATGCAATGTCCATCCTGCACCGGAACGCTTGTCGAGCGCCCCGATCCGCCGGCGCTCGTGTGCTCGGAATGCGGGCTTCAGTATCCGGTCCGGGACGGCATCCCCGTCATGCTGATCGACGAAGCCACTCCTTCCGATCAATGACGATGTTCGATGACATCATGAGCCTGCCGGAACAACTCCGGTGGGGAATCGGCCACGAGATCGCTCCGTTGCGAGCCGACGGGCCGATTGTGCTTCTGGGTATGGGAGGGTCTGCAATGGCGGCGACCATCGGATCCCTCGCGTCGACGCCCCGTTCGCCGATGGTCGTCCACCGGGGATACGGGCTGCCCGCATGGGCGGCCGATAGCGGCGCATCCGTACTCGCCGTCTCGTACAGCGGGAACACCGAAGAGGTGCTCTCCGGAGTTGATGAAGCGATCTCAGCCGGTCTCGACCTTTCCGTCGTCGCCTCCGGAGGCCGACTTGCCGAGATCGCAGGAGAACGTGATCTGCCGTACTTCGAGGTTCCCGGCGGTCTCCAGCCACGTGCCGGCGTCGGGTACCAGACGGCCGCCGTGACCGCCATGCTCGGTGCTGGTGGACACATAGCGAATGCCGACGCCGCTCTCGTCGAAGCCGCCGATGTTGTCGACGAGCTTCTCGGTGGAGGCAACGGTGGCGCCGTAGAACTGGGACGGGATCTGGGCGAAGGTCTCGAAGGGCGAACTGCTGTGATCTACGGTGGGCGTGGAGTCGGGTCAACGGCCGCGTACCGGTGGAAGACACAGATCAACGAGAACGCCAAGGTTCCCGCATTCGCGGGAGTCGTCCCGGAGATGAACCACAACGAACTCGAAGGATGGCAGCCGGAGACGAGCGGTGCGTTCGGTGTGATCTACCTCAGGGACTCCGCCGATCATCCGAGCATTGCACGCCGACTGGATCTTTCAGGAACCGTGCTGTCGGGGAAGGTTCGTCGCGTCGGCGACGTCCACTCAAGCGGGGACGGTGCCCTCGCACGCTTCTTCAGTCTTGCTGTTGTCGGAGATGTCGCGTCTGTCGCGATGGCAGAGGCGGCGGGCGTTGATGCGACGCCGGTTGTGACGTTGGAGGCTTTCAAGACGATGCTCGCGAAAGGAACATCATGAACTATGACATTGCTGATCTGGGTCTTGCTGGTGAGGGTCGTCGGCGGATTGCGTGGGCGGATCGCCGTATGCCGGTTCTTGCTGCGATTAGGGAACGGTTCGAGAAGGAACAGCCTTTGGAGGGTGTGCGGGTTGCTGCGTGTATGCATGTGACGTCGGAGACGGCGGTGTTGATGGCTACGTTGCGGGTTGGTGGCGCCGAGGTGGTGTTGTGTGCGTCGAATCCGTTGTCGACGCAGGATGACGTGGCTGCTGCGTTGGTTGATGACGGTGTCCCTGTCTATGCGGTGCGTGGTGAGGATTCGGACACGTTCTACAAGCACATTGATGCGATTTTGGATACGGAGCCGCATCTGGTGTTCGATGATGGGGCGGATACGACGACGGTGTTGCATCGGGAGCGGAAGGATCAGGTGATCCTTGGTGGTTTGGAGGAGACCACAACCGGGGTGTTGCGTCTTCGTGCGATGGCTGCGAACGGTGTGTTGCGGTATCCGGTGGTTGCGGTGAATGATTCCGCGACGAAGCATCTGTTCGATAATCGGCACGGTACGGGTCAGTCGTCTCTGGATGGGATTCTGCGGGCGTCGAATATTCTGTTTGCGGGTCGTACGGTGGTGGTTGCCGGGTTCGGTGATTGCGGGTGGGGTGTTGCGAGGCGTGCTGCTGGTTTGGGTGCGAGTGTTGTGGTGATCGAGGTTGATCCGATTCGGGCGCTCTCTGCTGCAATGGAGGGCTATCGGGTGTTGACGGCTGCCGAGGCGGCCCCTGTCGGGGATGTGTTCATCACGGTGACGGGCGATATCCACATCTTCCGTCCGGAGCATTTCAAGGTGATGAAAGACAACGTGATCTTGGCGAACGCCGGGCATTTCGACGTCGAACTCGATTTGAAGGGCCTCAAGGAGATGGCGGTCAGTAACCGTGAGATTCGTGACAATCTCGAAGAGTTCGAGCTCGAAGACGGCCGCCGGATCATCGTTGTTGCTGAGGGCAGGCTTGTGAACCTGTCTGCTGCTGAGGGGCATCCTGCTGATGTGATGGACATGTCGTTCGCGGATCAGGCGTTGGCTGCAGAGTGGCTCATCCAGGTCGGTGAGGATCTCGCACCCGACGTGTACGTCCTGCCCCGCGAGCTCGACGAATCCGTCGCCCGCCTCAAACTCGAAGCAATGGGAGCGAGCCTGGAAACCCTGACCGAAGAACAAGCCAAATACCTCGAATCCTGGGAAGAAGGGAC
>JAMBLK010000019.1 GCA_023336855.1 Actinomycetes bacterium | reverse complement strand
TTCTTCCTCTGCCCGCTCCTCGGACCGGGCCGTTAGCTGCCACGTGATCGCAAGAGAAGGGGCCCCACCGGTTGTTGGGGCCCCTTCTTCGTTCGTTTGCCTGTTGCTTGCTTCGGCTCAGCCGACCAGGACCGGATCGGGCTTGTCGGCGGACTCGGGAATGGAGGTCTTCGTCACGACGGCCTCTTCTTCCTTGCTGGCCCACACCAACCCGAGGCCCGTGAGGATGACCGTGAGGCCGATCCCTGCGAGGATCCCGGCGAGCGCCAGGCCGAGCTGCAGCGTCGAGTGGGTGACGGTGCCGACACCGAGTTCGGCGAACAGCCCGTGGACCGTTCCGCTCCATGCCTGACCACGTGCGGGGCCGTCGAGCGGGTGCGTACGGTTGAAGCCGGTCCAGTAGCGTCCGTCCACCGGCACGTCGTACGTTCCTGCTGCGATGACCTCGCCCTCGTACTCAGCGTCCTCGAGAAGGACCACGGTCTGCGTGCCGCGAAGCACGTGGAAACCGACCGTCGCCATCTGGAACATGTACTCCGATGCCGTGTTGACGAGCGGATCGTTCGGATCGAGATCTCCCAGGACCACCGGATAGCCCCAGTCATCAGTGAGCAGCGTCATGATCGCGTCGGCGCCTTCGGTGGTGCCACGATCGACAAGCTCTCCCGCCTCGTTGTAACTGAGTGTCACGTTCTGGGCTTCGCTGAACGCCTGTAGGGCTCCGTATCCGTCCTGCACTTTCGTGTAGGCGACCCCACCGGCGATCACGAAGATCAGCCCGATCACAGACAGAACGATTCCGAGGGTTCGGAGTCGTTTCGCCATCATTGCCTCCTTGTTGTTTCTCGTGAATGGATTCACAAGAAGCATTTCATCGGGATTCGACGATAACCGATAGGGCCATCAGTCCCGAGTCGTAGGGACCAATTCCCCGAGTGCTCCTCAGGAGCCGTGGCCGCGTATCGCCGACCATCGACGATGAACGGCCGTTCGGCCCCGTGACGCGCACGGCCCTGCTTGGTAGCCTGGCTTCATGGAACTCAAAATGCTGACGCCACCAGCCGCCTGCCTCGACGACGATCCTCCGATGGATCCGGCACCCCTCACCCAAGATGAGATGGCGACCATCGCCAAGGCGATGGGCCATCCCGCACGCGTGCAGATCGTCCAGTACTTCATGGAGTGCAAGCCTCACACCGTCGGGGAGATCGCCGCCCAGTTGACGCTGGCCCAGTCAACGGTCTCCGAGCATCTCCGCATTCTCCGAGAGGCGAACATCCTCCGGACGGAGGATGACGGCCCTCGCACCTGGCACTGCCTGAACCGCGTGGCTCTCAAGCGGTTCGCGCGGGACACGCAAGCGATGACGGTCCGCGTCGACCTCTAGCCGGATCACCGCGACTGGAACTCTCTCGACATCGTTTGTGCCTACGTACACAACAATGGTGAACGTAGACACAAACGACGGCTGATGGGTCAGGCGTTCGCAGCAACCAGGTCGGCAATGATCTCGCCGCTGCACACAGCGGTCACCAGCACCATCGTCCACACCGCCCCGATACCCGGGATGATGCCGATGAGCAACAGCGCCGGGATGCCGACGAGCCGGTTGATGATCACGGATCGACGGAGTTGCTCTCCACCGCTTCGCACAGATGCGACCTGTATCGCTGCCATCGCGGACAGTGCCAAAGCGACGGACCCCACGAGGAGCCACCGCTCCGCATCGTGATAGTCGTGACCGTGATCGGCGGCAACGATGGCGATCTCCACCGAGACACCGAGCATGGCGAGACCGATGGCCAGAGGCAGATGGCT
>JAMBLK010000018.1 GCA_023336855.1 Actinomycetes bacterium | reverse complement strand
TGGCGAGGTTGTCCCGGATCGCGCAGCTCTCATCGTCGCAGATCCCTGTGAACGGGAACGGGATGAAGACGATCAGGCTCTTCTTGCCTTTGAGATCGTCGAGCGTGACCGTGTTCCTGTCCTGGTCGGTGAGCGAGAACGACGGGGCCGGGAAACCGACGATGGCGGACATGGGGAATGCCTTTCTGGAGTTGTCCCCAATCTAGATGCTCCACAGCGGACAGCGGACAGCAAGACGCGGGCTTGGCTGTTTGCTGTGATCTGTGAACTGTGGGCTTCGAGTTGTGAGATTCGGAAACGAATCTCACAACTCGAACTGGTCCATCATCACTCGTGCTGCCCAACCGACCGGGTCGGTTAGCTCCGCCAGGTTCGGGAGATTGTCGGGCTGTTCCCACACACGGTCGAGTGCGGATTCGCTCCACCGTTCTTCGACCTCGACACAGAACGCTGCGGCGTCATCGGCCCGGTGTCGCTGCAGTTCAAGACCGACGACTTGCTGGAGAGACTGCTCGGTCTGATCCGGTTCGGATCGACGGCGACTGTTGGCCGTCTCGATTCGGGTGAGATCCGGGAGCAACTCGGCGCCGGCTTTGCGGACCAGGTAGTCACCGTATCCCTCCACGTAGGCGGTCAGCGATTGGATCGACGCAAGGCGGTCCGGGTCGGATGTGCCCTTGAGGAGAGCGGGAGTGGAAGCGCCTTCCTCTCCGAGCAGTTCACGAATCTTGTCCGGATCTTCGAGAGCTCCGATCTGTCCCATGACATCGGAGAGATCGAGTTCGACGGTTTCGTAGAAGGCTTCGACTACTGATACGAAATGACCCCGCAGCCACTCGATCTCCATGAGTCGCTGGAAGAGCATCTCGTGGAGGGCGGCCCACAAGCGGACCTGGCGGGGGTCGACCTCTGATTCGAACGCGAATGCCTCGACGTTCGGGACGATCAAGTATGGCTTGTCCTGTTCGATGGCCGGAATCCCGGTGTCGAACTGACCGAGAACTCTGTGTGCCATGAATCCGACCATCGTGCCCGCCTGCATGCCGAGAAGCGCCGGACCGAGGGGCTGGAGCATCGCACCCATCTGGCCGAGCGACTCGACGCCGGGGAGACCTCCGAAGCTGCCGGTGAGCTTGTCGCCGAGCGGTTCGATGAGGATGCGGAATGTCTGTTCGTTCTCCAGAGCCCAGGTTGCACGGTCCGTTGGATTGAGCTCTCCGGGAGACGGCGACGGCAGGGTCACCGCGGCTTGGATTCGCAGTTCCGCCACATGGGCAAGCTCGCGATACTCCTCGGCGATGCCGGGCTCGATCGGTTCGCGTTCGCCCGCCAGATTCTTGGTCAGCTCGCGTGCGAGCTTCCAGTTGACCGGGCCCGACGATTGGAACATGCGGAACATCTGGGCGAAGAGATCGTCGCCGTCGCCGCTGAACGGAAGGTCACTCGTCACCGGACGTCTCTTCTTCGACGATCGGTGCAGGATCCTCTGGTCGTTCATCGAGAACCAGAGACGCGGTGAAGGGCTCGCCGTCGCGCATGACGGTCATCTCGATCTCGTCTCCGACGTGGTGAAGTCGCAGTTCGATGACAAGGTCCTCCATCGACGTGATCTCGGATTCCTCGACGAGGATGATGACATCACCCGCCTCGAATCCGACTCGTCCTGCAGCGGATCCCTCTTCTCCATCCCAGAGCTCTGCGATCTCGGCGCCGCCGGGGACGAGAGCACCGTCGTCGGCGGTCTCGACGTAGTCGGTCCCGTAGATGCCGATGAATCCGTGGAGCACCGTTCCCGTCTTGATGATCTCAGCAGTGATGCGCTCGACGAGTTCGACGGGAATCGCATATCCGATGCCCTCGGCACCACCGCGACCTACGCCGATTGCCGACGTGATGCCGATGAGGGTCCCCTCAGCATCGACGAGGGCGCCGCCACTCGATCCCGATGTGATGGGGGCATCGGTCTGAAGCATGCCGTACAGCGGCGATTGGTCTCCGACCTCGACCGTTCTTGACAGTGCCGAGATGACTCCGGTGGTGAGAGAAGCGCCGCCGACCTGGCCGAGTGGATTCCCGACGGCGACGGCGAACTGTCCGATGATCACATCATCGGTGGAGCCGAACTCGATCGGAGGAAGGCCTTCGATGTCGATCTTGAGCACGGCGAGATCGGAGTATGCGTCGGACCCGACGATCTCGGTGTCGTAGGTCCGTCCGTCCTGGAGAACGATCCGTGTGACGGTCGCATCCGCGATGACGTGGTGGTTGGTCACGATGAAACCATCATCCATGATGACGCCCGAACCGCTGCCCGTAAGCGTGAGCACGTTGTCTTCGAGGTCGCCGACCTCGACGGTGACGACGGAGGGAACAACCTTGATGGCGACGGCTTCGGCGACGCTGTCGTCTCCTCCGTTGGCGATGATCTCGTTGACGATCTGCTGGACCACGGTGGTGACCGGGGACGGGGTCGTCTCCAGCGGTGTGGTGATCGCTTCGGTCGTTCCGGTCGAGAAGAGACCGAGCATCGCGAGGATGCCGACGACGGCAGCGGCACCGACCACAGCGGAGACGAACGCCACCACACCGGTCGAGATGTGCCCGCGGGACTTCCGTCCGCGTGCCTGAGGCTGGGGAGGTTCGGTGACGGGCCCCGGGGCGCTCGGTGGCACGTTCCAAGGGGTCACGTACGACCCCGGTCGCGGGTCTTCCGACCGAGAGTCAGGCGACTCTGGCGTGCTGCCATGGGTAATGTCGTCCATGGAGTCGATTGTATGCCCTCACAACACCTATCCGAGCAGCCAGACCTGATCGCCGTATCACCCGATCAGGTCGATCCTTCCGCAGTTGTCGCCGCGGTCTCAGCCCCGGAGGCCGGCGCCGTCGTGTTGTTCGTCGGGACCGTGCGCGACCACTCACCCGGACGGGAGGGCGTGACGCACCTCGAGTACGAGGCCTACGACGAGCAGGTTGTCGACAAGATTGCCGAAGTCGTCGCCGAAGTGCGGGAGCGCTGGCCGGTGCGGCGAGTCGCTGCGATCCATCGAATAGGTGAACTGGGAGTCGGTGAGATCTCGATCGCAGTCGCCGTCTCTTCACCACATCGGGGCGATGCGTTCGAAGCCGGGCGGTATCTCATCGATGAGGT
>JAMBLK010000017.1 GCA_023336855.1 Actinomycetes bacterium | reverse complement strand
CCGGGTCGAAGTCGAACGTTCCCCTCGTGATCTCTCCGAGGTCGAGTTCAGCGGTGAGGATCGTCTCACCGCTGCGATCGGGTTCGGCAAGGAACCTGCCATGAGGATCGACCATGCAGCTTCCCCCGCCGATGAGGACGGTGTCCGGGTCGTTCCCGTATGCGGTCTCGTAGTCAGACGGGTAGTTGCCCCGAGTGGCATACTGATTCGCCGACAGGACGAATGTTCGACCCTCGAGAGCGATGTGCTGCATCGACGACGCCCACCGCTGACGATCATCCACAGTGGGTGCACACCAGACCTGTACGCCCTTGGCGTACATCGCCGTGCGGTACAACGGCATGTAGTTCTCCCAGCAGATGGCAGATCCGATCCGCCCGACGGTGGTCTCGACGACGGGCATGGTGGAGCCATCGCCGAATCCCCAGACGAGTCGTTCGGAGGCGGTCGGCATCAACTTGCGGTGCACACCGAGGAGTTGCCCATCCGGGTCGAGGAAGATCACAGAGCAGTAGAGCGTGCCCTTCTCTCTCTCGATGACGCCGGCGACGAGGTGCACGTCCGGCGCTGCTTCGGCGATAGCATCGAGAGAGGGGCCGGGGATCGTGATCGCTGCGTCTGCGTATCGTTGGAACCAGTCACGCCCCTCTTCGGTTCGGCTTCCAACGACGGCGCCGAAGTCGTGGCCTTTGGCGTATCCGCCGACGAACGCCTCAGGGAACACAACAAGTTCTGATCCACGGTTTCTCGCGTCGGCAGTGAGGTCACCGAGCTTCTCGATGGTCGCCGGGGTGTCGAACGCGATCGACCCGGCCTGAACGACCGACGCGATCACAGGAGGACGGGGAGTATTCATCTTCGGACCCTACCGGAGCCCGATCATCTCCTCGACGGTATGACGGAAGGACTCCGGTTCATGGCTGTAGAGCGGCGTACCCCGCTCGAGAGCACTGACCCGCAACTGGTTGCGTCGTTCGGCCGAGCGGAGAGCGAGCGATGCGAAGCTCTCGTCATCGGGGTGTAAGTCGCACACATCGAGGAGCACCGCTTGGTCGTGCTCGAGACCCAAGTCGTCGCCGAGTTCGGTGTACGGGCGGAGGAACGAGTTCGGTGCGTCGAGAACTTCGAGTTGATAGCGCAGATACTTGACGCGTCGTCTCCAACCGTGGAATGCGGCGGGCGTCGGGGTCGACCGGACGGTCTCGAGGTCGACGAGGCCCCGACGGTACGTCCGACGGAGACCTGCCCCGATCGACTTCGGGTCCGGCCCGTGCCAGGCGAGGAGGCTCCATCTGCCTGCGATGGCTTCGAGACGGTGCACTGCCTCCAGCCGACCAACCGATTCGAGAGCGGCCATCGCCTCCGTGTAGTCCTCGTTGAGCACACCCAGAACGAGATCGTCCGCATCGAGGTCTCGAGCGGTGTCGATGAGGACGTATGCGTCACGCGCCGGTGCGAGCAGACGGGCGGTGTCCCGGAGAGCGCCGTTCTCTATCTGGTACGTCGTCGTTCCGATCGACCGACGGGCCAGTCGGAGGAAGGAGCGGAGGCGCTTGATGCCTTTGCGAGTCGTGTGGACCGCCACATCGAGATCGGTCGGATTCGCGAGTCCCGCGGTGAGATGTTCGAGGCGGGAAATCTCGGTTGCTGCGATGGGGTTCATTCGTTGCCTACCGGTGTGATCTGGGCGAAGTCGTCGTCGGAGAGGTCATCGACCGACCCGGTCGAGATCGGAACATAGTCGGTGAGCATCGACTCCTGCAGCCCCGTCTCCGCTACGAGCAGATCCATGATGCGGGTGCCGTTGATCGATCCGTCTCCTCCACCGATCCGCCATTGCTCCGCGTTCATCTCGACGTCGCGGATCCGGCGCACGCCGCTCGATGGGAATCCTTCCTGGCTCATCACGGCGACAGCGTACTTCCACTCAGCCGGATCTCCGTCACCGAACAGCGACTTCGGGATTCGGGCGATCACGCGACCCTTGTCCGGGAGGACGAAGACCTTGAACGTCGGTTCTGTCTCCGTAACCGATCCGTCGGTGTCTGCGACGTAGAGCGCGGGGAACCATCCCTCGATCGTGAGCGCTCGATCCCAACCCGATCCGGACTCCCAGGAGGCGTTCCTTCCTGGGAGGAATCGCTTCGCACCGTTGGCAGTCGAGGGGTCCGTATCGACATAGACGTCGAAGGTCTGGATCGAGAGACCATTGGGGCTGTCCCAGGGGTTCAGAACCGGTGCCAGAACGTCAAGAGTGAAGACGAGGTCATCGCCGGACGCACCCACGTTGAATGCCGTGAGATCATATGAGCCGGGTGTGAACAGCGGATCGGTCGGGTACGTGTAGCTGCCGGGTCCGTGATCGTCACCCTCCGGATCGACTGCTTCAAACACGGTGGCAACGTCGGAGATATCGGGCACGACCATGGCACCCGGACCTTCGGACGGTGCGATGACGCCTTCCGGTCCGCCGTCTCGATCGACGAGGCGGAACCGGATGGGGTCACCGACCTCGATCGGGCCGAGAGAGGCGAGCGGTACCGAGAACTCGATTCGGGT
>JAMBLK010000016.1 GCA_023336855.1 Actinomycetes bacterium | reverse complement strand
GGATCGTTTGCAGCGACGATCTCGACGTCGTGTGACCCGCACTCGCGACAGCGGTAGTCGAGACCATCCGGAGCCGACCCGAGCGACGCTTCGTCGCGAAAGGCGGTGCCGCAGAGACGGCAGGCATCGAGGGTGTGGTGTTGATTGGTTCCGCAGCCGGGGCAGTCGATCCACTCGTCGGCCGAGAAGTCGGTCTTTCCCCACTCGCTGAACGCGGCGACAATGCCCCCTTCAGTCGGAGCTACTGCGAATGGTGTCGGGGGTGCGTCAGTCGTAGTGAGTGCTGCCGCCTGACCGTTGCGAGGTCGGGCGGATCCGTCGCTCTCGAGGGAGAACAGGGCGATACCTTGCGCCTCAGCGATGCTGATCGCCGGGGGGCTGAACCCGGCGCCGGAAAATATGACTTGCTTGCGCCCGTCGGATTCCGTTGCGAGGACGGCAAGAACGGTGCGTTGGTTGAGCGGCCGATCGGGGACCCGGACGAACGCTGCGAGTTCGGTGGATCGGAGCTCCACGGCGTGCGAACCGCGCTCAACGATCTCGGTCGGGGGTTCGCCGACGTGAAACATCCACAGATAGGCCGCCTGATACGCCTGATCAAGCGTCAGCGGTGAACCCGGACCGTCATGCATCTCGTAGCGCCCTTCGAACGTGCTTACCTCTTTGGTATCGGCAGCGGTTCGGGGCACCTAGAGGGCTAGTAGGGCAATGATCAGCCAGCGGTTGTCGGTATCCGGTATCGAGGAAGGGGTCCTTCTTGCTGGAAGCTGGCGGCTGGCAGCTGGCAGCTCAGGTCTAACGATCAGACCTCGCAGACGTTCACTTGGTCGGAAGCCTTGCCGGAATCGAGTGCTCCCAGTCGGCGAGGAGCGTTCGGAGAGCCGCCACGAACGCGAGCGGCTGATCGAGGATCAGATGGTGGTGTGCCTCGGGAATCGACACGAACGGGGCGTTCCGGCCCATCAGGTCGTACATGTATGCGGCTGTGTTCTCCTGGACAACGGTGCTCAACTCGCCGCGAAAGAGTGCCACGCGACACTGCACTGATGCGAGTTGATCACGAAGCGCAACGAGCGTGTGCTCGAAGAGGCGGGGGTCGAACTTCCACGTCCACCCCGCATCGGTCTGCTTGAGCGAACCGCGAGCGACGTGATCGACGATGTACTCGTTGTCGCATGGTTGGGCAGGGATGAGGCGGAAGTGCTCCAGGGCTGTTGCCTCATCCGGATAGGTGCCGGGCGATCGGAAGGCTCGGCCGCGCGCGCCTTCACGGGACTCCGGGTCCGGTTCTCGAACGGGCGAGTCAACGATCACGGCACCGGCGAGGCGGTCACCGTGCGTGGATGCCAGTTCGATGGTGACGAGACCCCCGAGGGAGTGGCCGACCACCACGGGCGGGCCGGGGAAGCCGGCAGCATCTGCGACGGCGAGGACTTCTTTGGACCAGATCTGATGGTCGTAGCGGTCCCTCCGTCCGCTGTCGCCGTGGCCGGAGAGATCGAGAGCGACGGCATGCCACCTGCGGATGAACATCGGGGCGAGGAATGACCACCACTGGGCGTGGGCTGCACCGCCGTGAACGAACACAAGTCCGGGGCGGCCTCTCTCACCCCAATCGAGATAGTGGATGTCGGTCCCCTCAACATCGATCCACGACTCGTCGTACGGAGTCGCGACAGACCGTCGGAACCAATCAGGAGTAGTGGATTCAGTCACCGACGACCTCGTGAGGGAGGGTGAACCACCGCAGATGCTCGAAGTCGCTCGTGAAGTCCTCCGGTGCGAGATCTCCATCGAACGGCAACGCGTTGCCGAGAATCGAGCGTGCCTCGGTCAGATAGTCGGCGAGAACCGGATCAGCGTCACGTTGTGGTCGGTGATCGAACTGCATTGAGCCACTCGAGTAATCGATCTCCATCAGACTGAGAGGAGCCTCGCCCCGCCCGTCACGATGTTCCCACAGGCCCGTCGTCACGTCGAATCGGTAGTAGGGGAGGAGTCGCCAGCCTTCGTCAGCGACCAGGTTCACTGCGCTGACGATGAAGTCGAACACCTGCTCCGAGATGAAGTAGTTCAGATTGACCCGAACCCAACCCGGCTTGATCCCTTCGCACCCTCTCGTGATCTCTCGCTCGAACTCGGTCGACGTGTCGATGTCGATACCGAGGAGGCGGTGGCCGTACGGCCCGGCACAGGAGCATCCACCTCTCGACTGGATACCGAACAGATCGTTCAGAAGCGCCACGACGTAGTTGTGGTGCAAGTAGCGATCGCCGTGGTGCACGACGAATGAGACGATCGAGAGTCGTTCGGCATCGGGGTTTCCGAGGATCTTGATGCTCAGATTGTTGCCCCACGACTCGATCGCCCGATCGATGAACGACTCCTCCAGGTCCCTGATGCGATCGGCACCGACGGCACGTTTGAGTTGGAAGATGAGTCCTGCCCGGATCGATTCGATGATCGCCGGTGTCCCACCCTCCTCGCGGTGCTCGATGTCGTCGAGGTAGCGGTGGTCGTTCGGGTTGACGAAGGCGACCGTGCCGCCGCCGGGGACCGCGGGCACATCATTCTTGAAGAGATCCTTGCGGGCAATCAGGACACCGGGCGTCCCCGGGCCCCCGATCATCTTGTGGGGGGAGATGAAGATGGCGTCCTTGTAGGCGAGCGGCTCGTCTTCGGGAGACATGTCGATCGAAACGTACGGAGCGGCTGCGGCAAAATCCCAGAACGACAACGCGTCGTGCTCGTGCAAGAGCCTCGCTATGGCCCTGGTGTCGGTGATGATCCCGGTGACGTTGGAGGCAGCCGAGAAGCTACCGATCTTCAACGGGCGGTCCGCATACGTTTTCAACTCTTGCTCGAGTTGAACGAGGTCAATATGTCCGTCGGTGTCCTCGTCGATGCGCACGACGTCGGCGATCGTTTCGCGCCACGGCAGTTCGTTGGAGTGGTGCTCGAAGGGTCCCGTGAAGACAACGGGGCGCTCGGACGCAGGAATCCGGTCGGATAGGTGATATGCCTTGTCGAGGTTCCCGGGGATGCGGAGGCCGAGAACGGCGACGAGGCGGTCGATCGCCCCGGTGGCCCCGGATCCGGCGAATATGACGGCGTGCTCGTCGCCGGCGTTGACGCAGCTTCGGATCATCTCCCGGGCTTCTTCCCGGAAGCGGGTGGTCTGGAGTCCGGTTCCGGAGGATTCTGTGTGGGTGTTTGCGTAGAGGGGGAGAACGACTTCTCGCAAGTAGTCCTCGATGAACGACAGGGAACGGCCCGAGGCCGTGTAATCGGCATACGTGACACGCCGGTTCCCGAACGGTCCCGGCACCACGTAATCGCTGCCGATGACGGATGCCCGGATGGTTTCGACAAGATCCATAAGGCCACTGTAGGCCGAGAGACGAGCCATGAGTCGGCCTTGGTACTGAGTACTGGGTACTGAGCGCGGAGCGCTCCTTAGGGCCATTTGCCATCAGGCTGGGGACTTCGGTCCCTAGAACCCATGGGCCAACTGTTCAAGAATGGCTGCATAGCGATCCGCGGGTACGTGGACGTCTCCGGGTCCGAGAAGGCCCGATCGACGAAGTAGCCACGCGACGAGGATCTTCCAGAACAGGGAGTTTCCGCGTGGCCAGAGTCAAACTCGATATCACCAGACGACAGTTTCTTGCGACCGGTCTCGCCGGCACCGCACTCTTGGGGACCGGCATGGGGCCCGGTCGATCGAATCTTGCAATGCGGTATCCGGATCCGCCGTGGTTCGCCACCGGCGAGGTCGTCACCACCTACAACTACTGCGATATGTGCCCGTGGCGATGCGGCATCGCGGTGCAGAGCGTCGACGGCAAGGTCATCAAGATCGACGGCAACATCCTCGATCCGAAGAGCCGGGGAAAGCTCTGTGGCCGCGGCCAGGCCGGTGTGTCGTTCATGAACGATCCCGACCGCCTTCAGTCACCGATGATCCGAACCGGCGAGCGCGGTGAGGGCAAGTTCCGCGAAGTCACATGGGAAGAGGCACTCGACTACACGGCCGAGAAGATCCTCGCGATCAAGGACACGTACGGCCCGGAAGCCCTCGCAATCTTCGGACACACAACGGGCGACTTCTGGTTCACCGACTACTTCGCTCAAGCATGGGGTACCCCGAATGCAGCGAAGCCCTCGTCATCGCTCTGTCTCAGCCCGAGGGACGAAGCCTCCAAGCTCACATTCGGGTTCCCGGTCGGTGGGCACGAGCCGATGGATTGGGATGAGATGGAGTGCATCACGCTCATCGGGAGCCACATCGGTGAGGACAGCAGGAACACCGTCATGCAGGACTTCGTCGAGGCGAGAGCGCGCGGCGCACAGGTGATCGTCGTCGATCCGCGCTTCTCTAGCGCGGCGGCGAAAGCCGACTACTGGCTGCCCATCAAGCCGGGAACGGACACGGCATTGCTGCTCGCGTGGGCCAACGTACTGATCACCGAGAATCGATTCGACCGGGCATACCTCGACGAGTGGGCAACGGGTCTCGATGAACTCACCGCCCACGTCCGGGAGTTCACCCCCGAATGGGCGGCGCCTATCACCGACCTCTCCGCCGAACAGATCAGAGCGACGGCGCGGGTCATGTCGGATCGTTCGCCGAGGGCCGTGATCATGCCCGGTCGCCACGTCGTCTGGTACGGGAACGACACGCAGCGGATGCGTGCCGAGTTCCTCGTCAATTCGCTCCTCGGTGTCTACGGAAGGCACGGCGGCATGTACTTCAACAAGTCGCCGTTCCTCGAGGCCTACCCGCATCCGCCGTTCGCCGTAACCGGGAGCTCCGGTGGTTGCTCCGCCGAGCCGGGGGAAGAGAGCGACGTGCTGCCTCTCGGCCCAACCGGAAAAGCCCGTGCCGACGGTGCGCGCGAGGCGTTCCTGCGGGGCCCCACGGCGATGCAGGAGCTCATCGATCCGATGATCACCGACGATCCTTACCGGATCGCAGGCCTGGTGGTCTACGGCGTGAATCTCCTCAATTCGATTCCGATACCGAATCGAACGATCGAGGCCCTCAAGAAGCTCGACTTCGTCCTTGCCGTCGACGTCCTTCCGCAAGAACACGTGGCATGGGCGGACGTCGTCTTCCCTGAAGCGACGTACCTGGAGCGTTACGACGAGCTGTCACCGATCGCCCACAAGACGCCGTACATCCAGATGAGGGAACCGGCGGTCCCGCCGATGTACGACACGATGCCCGGGTGGATGATGGCGAGGGAGCTCGGTCTCAGGGTGGGGCTCGATGCGTTCTTCAAGTGGGAGACGATCGAGGAGTACCTGGACACGAGGCTCCGCTCGGTCGGGTCGAACCTCGAGAAGATGCACGACGACGGCGGCGTGATCATCCAGGAGGGCAAGCCGTATCTCGAGGACTTCGTAGCCGACGGCGAGACACCGTTCCACACAGCGTCGGGGAAGATTCAGCTCGCGAGCGAAGACCTCGCCGGGGCCGGCTTCGACGCGATTCCCGTATACGAGCCGACCGAAGAGCCACCCGAGGGCTACTACCGCCTGCTCTACGGCCGGGTGCCGGTACACACGTTCGCGAAGACACAGAACACTCCGGCCCTGAGTGCCGTGTACCCCGAGAACGAATTGTGGATCAATGAGGACGAGGCCACCGCCCTCGGGTATGTGACCGGAGACCGCGTGTGGCTCGAGAACGACAACGGCGACCGCAGCGGCCCGATCGCGGTCAAGGCCACGCAGCGGATTCGAAAGGACGCGGTCTTCATGGCCCACGGGTTCGGGCAGAACGCCGAAGGGCTCACGAACGCGAACGGCCGGGGTGCGAGCGATACGAAGCTCATGAGTCGCTACAAGCTGGATCCGATCAGCGGCGGTGGCGGTATGCGGGTCAACTTCGTTCGACTCGTGGAAGGGGGCTGACGTGGCATCTGCATTCCTTCTCGACATGACCCGTTGTATCGGGTGTGAGGCCTGCGTCTTGGCCTGCAAGGCCGGGAACCAACTCCCCGTCGACACGCAGTACATCGAACTCATCGAGCACACCTCCGGGACGTTCCCGGATCTCACCGGCGGTTTCCAGAATCACCGCTGCTACCACTGTGCCGACGCCACATGCGTCGCTGTGTGCCCCACCGGCGCCTTGTTCAAGGAAGACGGCCTCACCCGGTTGGATCGTGATGCGTGCAGCGGGTGTGGCTACTGCGTCCAATCATGCCCGTACGAGGTCCCGGTGATGTCGGATGGCCGCTCGAGCAAGTGCGATGGATGCGCTGCGAACGTCGGCGCAGGCGGGTCGCCGTGGTGTGTGACCACGTGTCCGGCGAAGGCGCTCGAGTTCGGCGTTCGAGACGCGATTCTGGCGAAGGCGAAAGAGCGCGTTGCCGCGATCAAGGATCGCTACCCGAAGGCCCAGATCTACGGAGAGACACAGGCGGGCGGGCTCGGCCTGATCCTCGTTCTTCCCGACGATCCGGAGACGCTTGACATCCCGGCAGATCCACCGGATGCACCGGCTGTTGTCGATCTGTGGAAGCACGTCGTGCAGCCCGTGTCGATGGGGGCGACGGTGCTCGCGGCAGCGGGGGCCGGTGTCCTCGGCATCATCGCCAGAAGGAACCACATGGCCGAACTGCGTGAGGTCGAAGAGACGGAGAAGGCCGGAGTCTCCTCCGGTGACCCTGATACGGAGGACGTGTGACCGTGAGTGACACCAACGGTGACCAGCAGATTCTCCGCTACCGAACCCGACAGCGTGTTGTTCACGCCGTCATGGCGAGTTCGTTCCTCATCCTTCTCGTCACGGGCCTTGCTCTCGTCTGGGGTCCTCTCGCGTTCCTCGCTGCCGGTGGTTGGTCGCGATACCTCCACCGCATCGCTGCGGTCGCGTTCATGTCCGTTCCGTTCTTGTACTTGATCCTCGATCGAGCCGGTGCGAAGGAGGTACTCGTCGATTCCTTCAAGTACGACCGCGACGACGTGGCGTGGTTCCGGCACATGTACCGATACGTGCTCGGCCGCACCGCTGAGATGCCCCCGCAGGGTCGGCTCAACGCGGGTCAGAAACTCCACCACTCAGCGGTGATCGTGTTCTCAGCGGTGATCGTGGTCACGGGACTGATCTTGTGGTGGCTGAAGTCGGGTCTGACCCCGACGCAGCTCGCATGGACGGCGATGATCCATGACCTCTCGATGGTCGCCCTCACCCTCCTCCTCGTCGGTCACGTCTTCTTCACGTACGTGTACACGGCGTGGTCGTCGATGGCGACGGGCTACGTCTCGAAGGACGACATGGAGATGGAGCACAGCAAGTGGGTCGAAGAACTTGAGCACGACGGTGCAGAAGGATCCTCGTCGTGAGATAGGGAAGAGAGAAAGAGTCGGGTAAGAAGCGGAAGGGGACCCAGTGTTCCCGAACCAAGAAGGGGAAACCAACAATGAGAAGATTGCATCGTGTGTCGCTGATCGGGCTTGTGCTCGTGTTGGCGATGATTGCGGCAGCATGTAGCTCGGACACCGAAGAGACGACGACAACGACGGCAGCACCCGAGACGACAACTACCACGGAGGCGCCATTCGACCTCGTGGCGGCGGTCGACGAGTACTTGTCGACGCTCCCCGATGGGTTCTATGCCGTCGCCGACATGCAGGCGTTCAAAGACGGTGTCGCGGCAAGCGAGGCGTTGGTGATCGACGTGCGTGAGACGAGCGAGTACGAAGAGGGTCACATCCCTGGAGCGGTCAACATCCCGATCAGGACGGTCGCTCAGAGCCTGGACAAGATACCGACGGACCGCCAGGTCTACGTGTACTGTCGGACGGGGTTCCGTGCAGCAGAGTCATTGACCGCGCTCGGCATTCTCGGCTATGACAACATCCTGTCCTACAAGCCGGGTTGGGTGGCATGGTCGGATGCCGGCGAAGAGTTCAGCACCGAAGCGACCGAAGCTCCTGTCATAGGAGCTCCGGACATCGAGCCGGCGCTGCTCGAGGCCGTCAACGCGTATCTCGAGGCGATTCCCGACAGCTACTACTCGGCGGGCTCCGCCGACAAGGTCCTCGAAGCCGCAGCGGCCGGGACGGCTCTCCTCGACGTGCGTACAGCAGGCGAATACGCGGACGGACACATCGAGGACGCTCCGAACATCGACCTTCGCAGCCTCGCTCTTGGCTTTGAAGCGATTCCGACCGACAAGAACGTCATCGACTACTGCGGGTCCGGGCACCGGGCCGGGATGTCCGTTGCAGCGTTGCACATTCTCGGTCTCGACAACATCACTGGATACGGCGGCAGTTACCAGTCGCTCGTCGATGCCGGCGCAGCGGTGGTAGCACCGTAGGGCTTCGCCCTGTACTCAGTACCCAGTACTCAGTACTCGAAACAAGAAGGGGAGCGGCGAAGTCGCTCCCCTTCCTCGTGCGCTCCGGACTCCGGACTCCGGACTCCATCCAGCTTCGCTGGTTCATGCCGCCGGGCGACAGGCCTTGCAGGGGCGATAGTCGGCGTCTTCCGCAGCCGTCTCTGAGCGAAACTCGACGCGGTGGGCGTCGGTGATCCTCTTCGCGTGCCGGCAGGTGGGGTAGCAGTAGATACCGGTGGTGTCGCTGCCGACGAGGTGGATTCCATGTCGAGCCTGTGCCTCGATCGCTTCCGGATCCAGGCCCTCGTGTTCGAGGAGCGAGCGCTTCATCGGTGTCCCGTATGCGTAGTTTCCGATGCGGCCGTCGGTTCTGACGACCCGGTGACACGGGATCAGCACGGGGACCGGATTCCGTCCGAGGGCAGTTCCGACAGCGCGTACGGCGCCGGGATTGCCGATCTCCCGCGCGATCCATCCATAGGGACGGATCTCTCCCGGTGGGATCTCGCTGCACTTCTCCAGCACCATGCGTTGGAACTCTCCGATGGAGGAGAGATCAACGGGGAGGCTTCCGAGGCGACCGGTCTCGATCGTGTGGTCGAGGTGTTTGGCGAGCCGATCGGGGGGTGTGTCAACGAACGATGCCTGCCGCGGATGGCGGGACTCGAAGTCATCTCGAGAGCCGACAGCTTCGGTCGGTACGAAGGCTGTGATCCCGCGTCCATTCCACGCCACGTAGGCGGGACCGGTGGGGCCATCGATCACCGTGTACTCGTCGGCAAGATCCGTCTTCCGCATCACGGTGTCGAGGACGCCCTCGGGTGCCGACCGGGTAAGTGCAGCGAGCCGAGTCTCGATCGTCGTGTGCTCTGTCATGGTGTCTCCTCTTCGATCATCGTCCGCAATCCGGCCAATCCGCGGCGCGCATCTGATCGAGTCGTGCTCTCGCTCCGACCGGTGGATTCGGCGATCTCCGTGTACGGGAGGCCGACCACGTGGTGGAGGACGACCGCCGTGCGCTGCGGACCTGTGAGGCCGGCGAGGCGCCGCCGCCACACCAAAAGATCGGCGTTCGCTGCCGCCTCTTCGGCGGTGTCGGTCGTGTGATCGAGGCGGTCGTCAACGAGTGCCGTCTCCGGGTGCCGCTTGATCGTGCGCGCCCGATTCCGACAGAGATTGAGAGCGATCGTCCACACCCACGGTCGTAGCTGGAGCTCACGGATGCGATCTTCGTCGTACCCGCCGAGCGCCCGGTAGACGCGCACGAACGTTTCCTGTGTCACGTCTTCTGCATCCTGCCGGTTGCGCGTGAACTGGAGGACTCCTGAGAAGACGCCGTCTTGCAGCGTCGTCACCAGATCAGGGAATGCGCCGTCACGATCAACGGCGAGTCGGTTTGTCAGTCGGTCGAGATCTGTGGTCATGTCACAAGCAAGAACCCCGGCGTGACCTGAGGCGTTGCACCTAGGAGCCTTCGAGGAGTTCAGCGAGGAGGATCAGGACCCTTCGGTCGATCTCGTCGCGAATGGGCCGCACCTGATCCGGTGGGAGACCCGCCGGGTTGGTGACCTCCCAGTCGAGGTAGCGCTTGCCCGGATAGAAGGGGCACTCGTCGCCACATCCCATGGTGATGACGACGTCTGATGCCCGTACGGACTCGTCGGTCAGCGGCTTCGGATACTCGGTGCTGATGTCGATCCCGAGCTCGGCCATGACTGCGACGGCGGATGGGTTGATCTCGTCCGAGGGGGCCGAACCGGCGCTACGAACGACGACGCGACCCGCACCGTGGTAGTCCAACAACCCGGCTGCCATCTGTGACCGTCCAGCATTGTGAACGCAAACGAAGAGGACTGATGGTTTCGACACACGCACTTCCGATGCTTCGGCGATCTCGGGTCGATCGTACTGGAGAAGATCGGTAGAGCAGTTCTGATCTACTTGCTACTTGCTACTTGCTACTTTTCCTTCCATGGACAGGTCGACACGGAACGGGATCGCGTTCGCGCTTCTTGCTGCTCTCTTCTGGGGGGTCAGCGGGGCGATCGCTGCCGACGCGTTCACCCACCTGTCGCCGACGCGTGTTGCCGAGGCCCGGGCGATCGTCACGTCGCTCCTCTTCGTCCCGTTCGCCTACTTTCGCGGCGCCCTGGCGCCCCGGGGTGGTCTCCTGGGATTTGCGCTCCTCGGTGTCAACCTTGTGATCGTGAACGTGACGTTCTACTGGACGATCGACCGGCTCGGTGTCGGGCCGGGAGCGACGATTCAGTTCCTTGCTCCGATCTTCGTGCTTCTGTGGATGGTGGTAGCGCAACGCCGGCATGTCTCTCCAACGGTGTGGGTGGCGGCTGCAGTGGCGGTGACCGGTGTGTTCCTGATCACGGAGGC
>JAMBLK010000015.1 GCA_023336855.1 Actinomycetes bacterium | reverse complement strand
GCGAGTTCGAAGTAGTACGCGACGAACTCGAAGTCGTCTGCAGGGTCTTCGAAGTAGTCGATGTGGTCGGCTCGGAACTCGTCTGCGCTCTCGTTGGTCTCTCCACTCCACAGGCGTTCGGGGATGGCGTCCCAACGGCACAACTCCATCGCAGTGATCCGGATGGTGCAGCGGTTCGTCAACCCGAGATCGAAGACGTCGTAGTAGTGACCGACCACGAGAGCGTGGTTGTAGTCATCTTCGTCGAGATCGACCTCACCGACTTCGACCACGCTTGCGGTCTTCTCCCCAGCGATGATCTGCTCGACCAGGCGATCGGAGACGAACTGTATGCGCCGATGCTCCTCATACATGGTTGATGATCCCCGGTGAAGCGTTGGCCGTTGACCTGTCCAGATTCAGCGTCCGACGGGTGGATATGACTGGCCCTTGCTCGAATGCTCGTCCTGGAAGTCCATAGATTCCACCATGGCATCGCTTCGCGCAATGCGCCAGAGGAGATAAGAGACCAGGCCGATGACCGGCACCAGGACGATGACGATCGCCCAGATGACGACCTGGGGAGTCTCGATCTTGTCGCGATTCCGTCCCAGGTCCACTAGGCCCACAACTACGAGCACGAGAAGGAGCAACGAGCCTGCCCCTGCCAACCAAATCACGCGAGAACCTCCTACGTCGACATCGTGGAATCGATGGTAGTTGTCCGAACTGTCACGACACGACCGGTGCACTGATCATCGAGGATTCACGTCGCGTTCGCCCGGGCGTTGATAGGGTTGGCGACGATGACCGGGGAGGTTCGCCTGGGTGAAGATCAAGCGCCCGATACGAAGTATTCGACCGCGCTCCATGGAGATGTGGTCGGCTACAGCAAACTGACGGCAGACAACGAAATCGAGACCTACAACACGCTGCAAGTGCTCAGAACCATCATCGAGAACGAGGTGGATGCTCGCGACGGCACCGTTGCCTCGTTCGTAGGTGATGAGTTCCTCGCAGTGCTGCCCACAGAGGAGAGTGCCGTCTCTACTGCCATCGAGATCCAGCGGAGGATCTCAACCGAGAATGACGGTCTCCCGCCAGGGAGGAAGATGCGCTTCCGTCTCGGCATCCACTCGGGTGAGGTATCGAACGCCGGGGATCGGTGGTATGGCGACGCGATCAACATCGCAGCCAGGCTGCAAGCGCTCGCCGATCCGGGCGGGATCAACATCTCACGACAAGCGTTGGACGGGGCGGGCGATGTGCCGGTACGGCTTGTATCGCTCGGACCAACGTGGCTCAAGAACATCCCCGAGCAAGTCGTCATCTACCGACTCGTCGACGAGAGCACAGCAACCGACACGTCGAAGCCATGGCGACGCCGCATCGCCGTGCCAGAACGTCCGTCGCTAGCCGTCAGTCCGTTCGTGAACTACGGAGCAGCTGAGGACAGTCACTTCGCAGATGGTCTGATGATGGCGCTCGTCATCTCACTCATGCGGATCCCCGGCACCGATGTCGTAAGCGAGATGTCGACGCTCGGTTATCGGGATAGATCATTCTCCGCACAGCAACTCGGTCACGAACTCGGGGTGCGATACGTACTCGAAGGAGCGGTTCAACGCTCGGGATCACAGGTTCGGGTTCTCACCCAACTGATCGACGTCGAAGAGGGGAAGACGGCTTGGGCCGACCGGTTCGAGGCATCTCTCGATGATGTATTTGCCGCCCAGGATGACATCGTGCAAGCGATCGCCACCGCCCTCGATGTAGAAGTCATCGGCGGCAATGTGGCCAGGATGTACCGATCGAAGATCTCGGCGAGCGCTGTCGAAGTGTTGTATCAGGGATTGCAGCATCTCAGCAGGGGGACCCCCACAGAGTTGCAAATGGCGGCCGATGCCTTCGAGAAAGTGATCGCTCTCGAGCCCGACTCTCCGAGTGGATACACGTTGGCCGCCCTGACCCACAACTGGTTGGCCATGTTCGGGGCAACGGACGACGTCGAAGGCCATTACAAACTCGCCGAGCAGCGTGCAAATGAGTCCATCGAGCGCGATGACGAATCCGGCATCGGTCAGACGGTCCTTGCCCATGTGCGAGTCGAGCATCACGACTGGGAGGGCGCCCTCGATGCAGTCAAAGAGGCAACGGATCTGCGGCCCTCATGCGATCTCACCTACGGCATCGCCGCCAGTGTGATGCGTTACCTCGGGCAATGGGAGGACGCCGTTGACTACGCCGATCGTGCCGCACGTCTCAGTCCGCTCTTCGCTTCGTGGTATCACGGTATCCGGGCGAACGCCGAGTTCATGAGCGGAAACTATGAGGCAGCGGCTGACGCGGCCGAAGGCGTGGTCGCTGAGAACGAAGAGGACGTGGATGCCCTTCTGACACTGGCAGCCGCACAGTCGGCTCTTGGCAGGACCCGCCATGCCGCCGCTGCCGTTGACCATGCCCGTCAGACGAGACCAGGGCTGAACACCGGGGCGCTGAAGAGCCTCCCATATCGTGACGCCGCAGACCTCGATCGCTTCATCGGAGAGCTCAAAGCTGCAGGACTCGACTGAACCAGGACAAGCCGGTCGCTCGCCTCGATTCCGACACCACCGATGCCGTCGGAGGCGTCGAGCGTCAAGCGTCGTAGATCTCGTAGTGGTCTACGGATGGGACCATCTCAAGCAGAACTTCCGCGTCGAAGTCGTAGTACTTCGCGACGCTGATGTCGTTTCCTGCGAAGGCCTCGATCGACTCCAGCGAGTCCCAGAAGGTCAGCATCAGGAATTCGGCCCGGTCCTCGTGGACCTGCCTGAGGG
>JAMBLK010000014.1 GCA_023336855.1 Actinomycetes bacterium | reverse complement strand
GTGGTAGGGGTCGACGCAGAGGCCGCCGCGACCTACGGTGCGGACCTCGTGACTGCGGATCTGCTGGATGAAACAGCCGACCGTCCGTGTCACGATCCGACACGACTCGGCGCCGTTCTCCGGGGACTCGTTCAGACATAACCACCTACCTCTAGGAAGGTCATCATGCGAGTAGCCATCAACGGTTTCGGTCGGATCGGCAGGAACTTCCTCCGCGCATCCAAGGGCGGGGATATCTTCGCCAACCTCAAAGAGACCGTGTCGAGCGCCCAGCTCTCCGATACGGCCGCCATCGCGGCGACACTGTCGAAGCTCAAGCAAGACGTTCTCGGCATCGACATCGTTGCGATCAACGACCTGTCGGACGCTGAGATGCTCGCTCACCTGCTGCGATACGACTCGGCACAGGGCACGTACTCCGGATCCGTTGTTCTCGACGGCGACGAGCTCGTCGTAGATGGGGACCGCATCAAGGTCTTCGCCGAGCGCGATCCGGCCGCCCTCCCGTGGGGCGAACTCGGCGTCGATGTCGTCATCGAGTGCACCGGTGTCTTCCGTACCCACGAGGCTGCGTCCAAGCACCTCGAAGCCGGTGCGAAGTGGGTCATCGTGTCCGCCCCGATGGGCGACCCCGACTACTCCGTCGTCCTCGGTGTCAACGACGATGGGCTCGATCCGGCGAAGCACAAGATCATCTCGAACGCGTCATGCACGACGAACTGTCTCGCACCGATGGTGAAGGTCCTCAACGACAGCTTCAAGGTCGAAGAGGGCATGTTCACCACCATTCACGCATACACGAACGATCAGAGCATCCTCGACCTCGTCCACAGCGACCCCCGCCGGGCACGCGCTGCCGCCGTCAACATCATCCCGTCGTCGACCGGCGCGGCAAGCGCCGTCGGCAAGGTGATGCCGGAGATGGAGGGGAAGCTCAAGGGCACCGCGTTGCGCGTGCCGGTTGTCGACGGCTCGATCACCGACCTCGTCGTTTCAGTCGATGCCGACGGCGTCACCGTTGATCAGGTCAACGCTGCGTTCAAGACTGCGGCTGAAGGTCCGCTCAAGGGGATCCTGAAGTACAGCGAAGAGCCCCTCGTGTCGAGCGACATCGTGGGGGACCCGCACTCTGTGATCTTCGATGCCCTGTCGACGATGGTATCCGACGATGGCATGGTCAAGGTGTTCGGTTGGTACGACAACGAGATGGGTTACTCGACCCGTCTCGTCGACCTCGTTCGCAAACTGACCTGACGTGACCCTGCCGACCCTCGACGCTCTCGAAGCCGAAGGGCGACGCGTCCTCGTACGAGCGGACCTCAACGTTCCGCTCGACGAGGGTGCCGTCGCCGATGACTTCCGGATCAGGGCCAGCCTTCCGACGATCATCGAACTTCGCGACCGCGGAGCCAACGTCATCGTTGCGAGCCATCTCGGTCGACCGAAGGGTCACGACCCGGCGCTCAGCATGCGCCCGGTGACCGAACGGTTGGGAGAGCTGGGTGGATTCGCCACCGTTCAGGCCCCAGCGGTTATTGGGATCGATGCAGAAGAGGTCGTCGCGTCGGCACCTCCCGGATCGGTCGTGGTCCTGGAGAACACGAGGTTCGAACCAGGAGAGTCGAAAAACGCACCCGACGTGGCCGACGGCCTCGCGGCGCTTGCGGACGTGTTCGTCAACGACGCATTCGGCACGGCGCACCGATCCCACGCCTCGAACGTCGGGGTAGCGGAACGGCTGCCCTCCGCTGCAGGGCGCCTGGTCGAAGCGGAGATCATCGCGTTCTCCCGTCTCCTCGGGGAACCGGACCGCCCCTATGTGGTTGTCCTCGGCGGTGCGAAGGTGTCGGACAAGCTGGAGGTCATCAAACACCTTCTCCCGAAGGTCGATCTCATGCTCGTCGGCGGAGGCATGTGTTTCACGCTGCTGAAGGCCGGCGGGTACAGTGTTGGAGATTCGCTTGTCGAGGAGTCGATGATCGATGAGGTCAAGGCGATACTCGACGGACCTGGAGGGTCGAAGATCGTGCTCCCGGACGACCTGGTCGTCGCCGATCGATTCGCCACAGATGCTGCCCATCGCATCGTGCCGGGCACCGCGATTCCCGACGGGATGATGGGCCTCGACATCGGGCCGGAGACAATCCTTCGTTTCGGTGATGTGATCGAAGAAGCAGAGAGTATTTTCTGGAATGGCCCGATGGGCGTCTTCGAATGGGAGGCGTTCCGAGCAGGGACCGCAGGAGTTGCCGCAGCTGTTGCCTCCTCCAGCGGATACACCGTCGTCGGCGGTGGAGACTCGGTGGCCGCTCTGCGGCTCCTTGGAAGAGACGGGGATGTCTCGTTCGTCTCGAGTGGAGGCGGTGCGGGACTACAAATGCTCGAAGGGAAGACCCTGCCGGGCATAGCGATACTGGAGAGATGGAGCTGACATGCGCAAGAACTTGATCGCCGGAAACTGGAAGATGAACGCCACACACCTGGAAACCATCCAGATGGTGCAGAAGCTGAGCTACCGCCTCGACTACGCCGACTACCAGCGAGTCGACGTCGTGGTCTGTCC
>JAMBLK010000013.1 GCA_023336855.1 Actinomycetes bacterium | reverse complement strand
ATCGACGACCTCGGAGGAGTGCGCTAGGTGATGAACGCCACCGAACACCCGGCCCGCCTCGACGGGTACGCGTCGGCGCTGTTCGACGTCGCACGCGCCGAGGGTGACGTCGATGGGTTCGTCGATGCCTTCTACGCCGCGGCGAAGACGATCTCCGCGAACGCGGAGCTGCGCGACGCTCTGAGCGACCCGCAGACTCCCATCGCGCGGAGACAGGGGACCGTCACCGATCTTCTCGGTGCCCGCGTCGATGTAACGGTCGTGGCATCGATCAACTTCGTCGTTGCCGTGGGCCAGGCGAAGTTCCTCAATGAGATCGCTTCACGCCTCGCTGAGATCGCCGCGGAAGAAGAGGGCAGCGTCGTGGCAGAGGTGCAGAGCGCCATCGCTCTCGATGCCGGCCAAGTGGCCCGTCTCGAAGCGGCCCTGTCGAAGGCGACGGGCAAGCGAGTGCAGGCCAAGGTCGTGACCGACCCGTCCATCATGGGCGGTCTGGTCGCCAAGATCGGAGACACGATATTCGACGGTTCTGTGAAGGGCCGTCTCGACGACGTACGAGAGCAGTGGGGTTAGGCAGATGGCTGAAGTGACATTGAACGCAGCGGACGTCACCGCCGCACTCCGAAAGAACCTGGAGGGCTGGTCGCCGTCCGTCGAAGCCGAGACGATCGGCTACGTCATCTCCATCGGTGATGGCGTCGCCCGCGTCGCCGGGCTTCCCGGTGCGATGACGTCCGAACTCCTCGAGTTCCCCGGCGGCCTCATCGGCGTCGCGTTGAACCTCGACGAGACCTCGATCGGCGCCGTGCTCATGGGTGAATCCTCCCACGTCGAAGAGGGCGACGAGGTTCGGTCAACCGGCCGGGTCCTGTCCGTACCGGTGGGCGACGCCTTGCTGGGCCGGGTCATCGACCCGATCGGCAACCCGATCGACGGCAAGGGGCCGATCAACGCAACCGAAAGCCGTCTCCTCGAGACCCAGGCACCTTCCGTCGTCGAGCGCCAACCGGTGAGCGAGCCGCTCCAGACCGGCATCAAGGCCATCGATGCCATGACGCCGATCGGCCGCGGTCAGCGACAGCTGATTATCGGCGACCGCCAGACCGGGAAGACCGCAATCGTCGTCGACACGATCCTGAACCAGAAGGGTCTCGGCGTGAAATGCATCTACGTCGCGATCGGTCAGAAGAACTCGACGGTCGCGGAAGTCGTCGCCACGCTCGAAGAGGCCGGGGCGATGGAGTACACCGTCGTCGTCGACGCCTCCGCTTCGGATGCCGCTGCGCTCCAGATGTATGCCCCGTACGCCGGATCTGCGATCGGCCAGTACTGGATGTACAACGGTGAACACGCCCTCGTCATCTTTGACGACCTGTCGAAGCAGGCCGTTGCGTACCGTGAGCTGTCGCTCCTGCTGCGCCGCCCGCCCGGTCGTGAGGCCTACCCGGGTGATGTCTTCTACCTCCACAGCCGGCTCCTTGAACGTGCAGCGAAGCTCTCCGACGAGCTCGGCGGCGGGTCGCTGACGGCGCTGCCGATCATCGAGACGAAGGCGAACGACGTCTCCGCATATATTCCGACGAACGTGATCTCGATCACCGATGGCCAGATCTTCCTCGAGACCGACCTCTTCTTCTCGGGCGTCCGTCCGGCGATCAACGCAGGTATCTCGGTCTCCCGAGTCGGAGGCGCCGCACAGGTCAAAGCGATGAAGAAGATCGCCGGTCCGTTGCGTCTCAACCTCGCCCAGTTCCGTGAGCTGGAGGCGTTCGCCGAGTTCGGTTCCGAACTCGATGCCACGTCGCTTGCCCAGCTCGACCGTGGGCGCCGGGTCGTCGAAGTCCTCAAGCAGGGACAGTTCGAGCCCGTCCCCGTCTCCGAGCAGGTGATGGCGATCTTCGCTGTGACGGAAGGATTCATGGACGGTGTCGACGTGGCTGAGGTTCATACTTTCGAAGCGGAGATGCGCGAGTACGTCCGCACTCGGCACGGTCATCTCCTCGACCAGATCGCCGAGACCGGTGAGATGGACAACGACGGCATGCGCTCCGCCATCGAGGCCTTCGTGTCGTCGTGGTCGGGCGGTGGTCATACCGGTGCCGAGGAATTCGCAGCGAAGGTGTCTGAAGATGCCGCTTCGAAGGCGATGCGCGAAGGCGAGCACGCCCGTCCGGTGGGGGAGGCGTAGACACCGATGGCTTCGGCTGAGCTCCGCCTGATCTATCGCAGGATCCGCAGCGTCCAATCGACGATGAAGATCACGCGTGCGATGGAGCTGATCTCCACGGCGCGAATCGGCAAGGCGCAGAGCCGCCTTGGGTCCGCCAGGCCGTATGCGGAGCAGCTCAACAACGTGATCACCAACGTCGCCGCAGCCGGGGGAGCGTCTCATCCACTGCTCGAGTCACGAGAAGTGAAGACCGCCGGCATCGTGGTGGTGTCGTCGGACCGTGGACTCGCCGGTGGATACAACCACGCCGTGATCCGCCTCGCCGAGCAGTCGGTTCGCGAGCATCGGGCCGCCGGGCACCGGATCACCGTCTACGTCGTCGGCAAGAAGGCCCAGTCGTACTTCGCTTACCGCAAGCACGACATCGAGCACGCGTGGCTCAACGTCACCGACCTCCCGGTCTACGCCGATGCCCGCATGATCGCCAACGT
>JAMBLK010000012.1 GCA_023336855.1 Actinomycetes bacterium | reverse complement strand
TCCCGTAGCACTGGCCGATTGTTCGAGAGTCGGGATGGGGAACCATTTCGGCGGCCGTGGCGTCATATGAGTACTGCACCCAATCGTTAGGTTTGGATCGATGTCCCGACGCGCCATGTTGCTCAGCGCTGTTCTTGCCGTGTTGATGGCTGTGGCCATCCCGGTCTCGGCGTTGGCGCCGCCCCCCGAACAGCTGCCCGATGGGGACACACGACCCGTGATCGCATCGGCGGAACTCCTCCAGCCTCAATCCCACAATGCCCTCCTCGCGGCGGACCTTCGCATCGAGGCCGACGACAACGACGGCATCCTGCGCTACGAGTACCGCTGGACTCAGAACGTGGCCGGTGAGATCCTCACCACCGGGGTCGAGGACCCAACCGTCTCATACACATCGGTGCTCCCCGACACGCCCTATAGCCTCGACGTGCGCGCCGTAGACGTCCACGGCTGGGAGTCCGAATGGCAAACAGCCTGGACGGGAACCACACCCTCTCCGCCGGTAATCGTCGTCGCCGGAGACTCGATCGCTTCCGGGTACACGCGCCAATGGTTCACGGGCAGTGCGACCTGCCGGGATGACGACTACTCGTACGGAAGCACCGTGCGAGACGCTGTCGCCGCTGCGCTGCCGGCCGCGTGGTCACCTCGATACGTGAACATTGCCTTCCCCGGCGCCGGGGTGAGTTCGGTCCTCAACGGTGGGTCCGACTCCTGCTCAGATCCACACCCCAGTCAGGTCGACGACATCGCTCGATACACCGACCAAACGACGTGGAACATCGTCGTCATGACAGCAGGCATCAACTCGACGAACTGGGTCGATGTCGTCAAGGCACTGACAAAGGACACAGCGTTCTCACTGACCGATGCGGGCGACAAGCTTGTGTGTGAGGAGGCGGTGACCGAGCACTGGAACCTCGCGGCTCGACGCAATGACATCACCGCCCGAACGGCAGAGGTCGTCGAGGCGATCGGTACCCGTACGAACGCGTCCGTGTTCTGGACGAGCTACTTCTCGATCGACGGGTCGACGCTTGCTCCCGGGTGGTCCCCGATTGGGCCTGAGTGCGCCGACGAGATGGACTACGCCCTCGGAGAGTTGCACGGCGCCATCCAGGCAGGTCTCGACCCGGACGTGACGTGGGTCGATGTTGAGAACGTCTCCGTTTCAACACAGATGTGGGCCGGCTGGCCACATCCGAACCCCGAGGGACACCGGGCGATCGGCCTGGCAATAGCCGAAGCGATAGTCGCCGAGGAGTACTGAGTACTGGGTACTGGGTACGCCCGATTGCGAAGCGATCGGATTCGGAGCCGGGGACGGGATTTGAACCCACGACCTACGCATTACGAGTGCGTTGCTCTACCGGACTGAGCTACCCCGGCGTGGGAGCGGGAATGGTAGCGACCATCCGCTCGTTGCGGCACCTGCATAGGATGGCGAAGCACGACCAGGGAGACCCGTGGCTGATCAAGCGAATTTCGAGCGCGATGCGATGCAATACGCACCGCATCTGTATTCGGCAGCCCTGCGTATGACGCGGAACCCTGCCGATGCGGAGGACGTCGTCCAGGAGACGTTCCTCAAGGCATACAGGGCGTATGACTCGTACACCGAGGGTACGAACTTGAAGGCCTGGCTCTACCGGATCCTCACGAACACGTACATCAACAAGTACCGCAAGGCTCAGCGTCGTCCTTCCGAGGTAGAGCTCGGCGAACTCCAGGACCTCTACCTCTACAAGCGTCTCGGTGAAGCATCGGGAGCGTCACAGAGTGCCGAGGCTGACATGCTTGATGCCTTCGTCGACACCGACGTCATCGAGGCCCTCGAGTCGCTTCCCGAAACGTTCCGCCTGCCGGTTTTGCTCGCCGACGTCGACGGTTTCTCATACAAGGAGATCGCAGAGATGCTCGACATTCCGATCGGCACCGTCATGTCTCGTCTGCATCGGGGAAGAAAAGCGCTCCAGAAGAAGTTGTGGGACGTGGCACAGGAGCACGGCATTACAGGGAATCCATCATGAGCGGTTGCGATCACGCCGTCGAGTACATCTACCAGTACCTGGACGAGGAGATCTCGTTCTTCAGGAAATCTCGCATCCGCATGCATCTGCGCTACTGCTCCAACTGTACGGACGCCTTCGAATTCGAGCACAAACTCAAAGATGTGATCCGCGATCGTGGAAGATCTGACCCTCCTCCGGAACTTTTTGACACCCTCAGAGCGTTAATAGAAGAGGAACGACAAAAGGACGAGCCGGGGATCTGATTCCTTCCGGCTCGACTGGAGGGAATCAACAATGAACGACAATGTCATGAGGGGCCGCCGCCTCGACGGCGGGTCTCGCCCACCGAAGACCTATTCGACGGAGCGCTTGTGTGCCAGCTCCGGTTGTGACACGAAGCTCTCCCGCTACAACCGTCGCGAGTTCTGCTTTGCCCACGCCCCGATCAAGTACCCCCGCCTTCGCGGGAGGATCGTCAGCAGCGAAGCCTGACCGACCCGAAGATCGACCGATGAAGCGCCCCTTTGAGGGCGCTTCACCGCGTGCGATACAGTTGTCGGTTGTCGGTTGTCGGT
>JAMBLK010000011.1 GCA_023336855.1 Actinomycetes bacterium | reverse complement strand
GCCCTCCGCTGGGAGACGGAACCGTGGGTCCTCGATGGACACGATCGCGTCGGCTCCTCCGACGATGGCCACGGCTGGTGCGAGAAGCCCGTTGTCCGGACCAACGAAGAAGCCCCATGGCGTGTGTGCCGCAATGGCACGCCTATCGGTTCCCACGCCGGGGTCGACGACCGCGAGCGCGACGCCCTCCGGAAGGTACTGAATGGACCTCATCAAGGCGAGCGCAGCCGACTGGACATCACCCCGCGGAAAGTCGTGCCCGACATCGATGATGCGGCTGCTCGGAGCGATCCGAGCGATCACCCCGTGGACAACACCGACAAACTCGTCGACACGCCCGAAGTCGGATAGGAATGAGATGGGAAGCATGGGTTCGTAGTCCGTAGTCAGTAGTCCGTAGACCGTACCGACCGAACGCTAGCCCGCTAGCCCGTGCTCGGAACCCCACAATCCGCGTTCATACGGATTACGGAATACGGTCTACGGAGTACGGCTCCGTGGGCGCCACCAACCCGCCTTTGCGATCGCAGAAGGCAAGCTCTTCCCCAACAGGTCTTCCAGCCACCGGGTTGTCTCGATGATCCGATCGTGATCGATACCGGTCTCGACACCCATGCGATCGAACAGGTACACGAGGTCTTCCGTAGCAACGTTGCCGGTGGCGTTCGGAGCGAACGGGCAGCCACCTGCCCCTCCGACCGAAGCGTCGAGCACGATCACACCCGCTTCAAATGCCGCGGCGGCGTTCGCGACAGCGGTGTTCCTGGTGTCGTGAAAGTGACCGCGCAGCGGCACGTCGGTAGCTGCTCGCACCTCTTCGATCATCGCCGTCACTTGCGAGGGGACGGCTACGCCGATCGTGTCGCCCAGTGCGATCTCGTTGGCTCCAGCACCCGCCGCCCGGATAGCGAGATCGACGACAGCGGAGATGGGAACAATGCCGTCGTAGGGACATCCGAAGGCGACCGAGATCGTGACGGTCGTCCGCCGATCGTCAGCCTGCCCGAGCATCCGCTCGATCTCCGTCATCGTCACGTCCGGCGAAGCGCCGGCGTTCGCCTGGTTGAAGCCATCAGAGGCACCGACCACGAAGTTGATCTCGTCGACACTGGTCGCGAGAGCTCGATCGAGGCCTCGCCGGTTCAGGACCAGTCCGATGTACGAAATGCCTTCCGGACTCGGTCCGACGGCATTGACCACAGCCTCGGCATCCGCCATCTGAGGCACCCGACCGGGATGCACGAATGACGCGACCTCGAGGCGACGAGAACCGGCGCCGACAAGTCGTTCGATGAGTTCAACCTTGTCGGCGGTGGGAATCGTGATCGACTCGTTCTGGAGTCCGTCTCTGGCACCGACCTCGACAAGGTCAACACGGAGCGTGCCGTCGATCCCGACGACCGGGTTCTGCATACCGTTCATTGGTGCTGCTCCAAGCGTTGTGATGGGCCGCGCCGATTATGGCCCAGATCCTCTGGTCATGCGACGGCAGGTGCGTGAGCAGACCGGACGGTGACCCGCAGAAAATACGAGTCGGCCAACAGTCCTCGGCGTCGTCCGCGACCCGACTACCCTTGCCGCCGATGCCAACACTTCGCTTGTTCGCTCGATTCAGAGAAATCGCCGGGACCGACACGGTCGTGGTCGAGGAGGGCACAGTCGGTGAGATCCTCGATCGCGCCGCCGCCGAGTATGGATCCGCGTTCGAAAACAGTCTGTCGAGCGCAGGAGTTTGGGTGAATGGCAATCCCGTCGATCGATCGGCATCGGTCGGCGCCGACGATGAGATGGCGATCATCCCTCCCGTCTCTGGAGGATCGTACGCCGCCCCCCAAACACGACCAGCCGTCACCGTTGATCCGGCCGAGAACATCCTCTCGGTCATCGTTCTCGCGGCGTTGCTCGTCTCGGCGTGGGTTCCGCTCGAGTGGTTCGTCGTCATCTCCGTCGGTGCTGCGCTTGCCTGGCTCTGGGACCTCGCGGATACCAACTCCACCAGGGACGGATCTCTCAACCTCTACGCCACGCTCTTGGCGCCGCCCGTCACTGCGGCCGCGACATATGCATGGGGTTACGAAGGATTCGCGGGAGGCCTCGCAGCCGCCGTCGCAATCGTCGTCTTCTGGCCCATCTTCGAAACGCGCTGGCGAGGAGTCGAGTCGATCGCCATGACGGCGTCCGTTGCCGTCGTCGCCGCCACAGGCGCAGGAGCGCTCGTCATGTTGCGAATGATGTCGACGACCGTTGCTCTCTCGTTCATCCTGATCGTCTCTGTGGCGATCGTCGCTGCCCTGGTCACTGCTGTATACGGGGGCCAAACGATCGACCCGAACATCGGGACGCTTGTCGGAGCCCTCGTCGCAGGCCTCCTCACGGGAGTAGCTGCCACGGAGATCGATCTTGCGACCGGCCTCTTCGCTGCCGTTGCCGTCGCAGCGGGGTTAATCGCAGGCCGGGTCTTCGGATCCATGATCCGTTCCGGCTCGATCGTGCACATGGTCCGGCTGCCGGGCCAACTCACGCCGCTCGACGGGCTCTGGCTTGCCGTACCGCTCTACTGGCTCGCGTTGGTGCTCCTGGGCTAGGAGTGCACTGAGCAATGCATATCGTCCATCTCGCCGATCAGGCATCACCACGCGCTGTGGCTTCGGCTCCGCCATTCCCACACGAGGAGTGGCGAAACCTCATCCTTGCGCCTGGCGCGCCTGACCGCCGATCTGGACAACGGCATCACTCAGCACTCTCCCAGCCCGGACTGTTCGTTTCCTGAATCACGCATTAGCCTGATTCACCTATGGTTTCGCACCGCGTCCAACGCGGCCTCCTGTTCCTCCTCATCGTCGCACTTCTAGCGATCGTGCCCATCGGCGCGTCCGCTCAGACTGAGGGTGACGTCGACCGGGCAGAGGGCCAGGTCGAGCGGGCCGAGGGGAACACGTCACAGGCGTATTCGCGTTGGCAGCAGGCACAGGACGACCTCGAGGCAGCGATCCTCGAACTCGACATCGTCACGAGCCGGTTGGAGAATCTCGTCTACACGATCGGCCTCACAGAGAGCAGGATCGTGACCTACGAGGATGAGGTCGGCGCCCTCAAGGAGAACGCCCAGCAACTCTTCCTCGAGGCGTATACGTCGGGTGGACGCGCCATAGTCTCCGCAGCCTTCGAGGCCGGCACGATCCAGGATCTCCTCACGTCACAACAGCTCATGAATAACGCTGCGAGTCGCGACCTCGCCGATCTCGATCGGTACCAAGCGGTGGCGAGGGAGATGGGTCGCCTCAAAGTCGATCTCGTCGCACAGCAGGCTGAAGTCGAAGTCGTCGAGGAAGAGACGGCAGCCGCTGCCGATCGCGCCAACACGCTGAGCGAACAATCCCGAACCGTCTACAACCAGGCCAGCGCAGCCGAGCAGGCTGCCATCGACAACCTCGCCAAGGAACGGCGCGAGCTCCAGGCCGCGATAGCGCTCAAGAAAGCACGAGACGTCGCAGCAGCCAACTCCAAGTCCGGGACTGCAGCGGGGCTCCCACCCGCTGCCACACCCGGCTTCTACTGCCCCGTGCAGGGCGGCGCCTCGTTCATCGACTCGTGGGGTTTCCCCCGGTCGGGAGGTCGTCGACACAAGGGCGTGGACATGTTCGCTGCGCGCAACACGCCGCTCGTCGCGGTCGTCGACGGACGGGTGAAGTTCTCGTCGAACAGCCTCGGAGGCATCACGACACACCTCTACGGAGGTGGAACCACCTACTACTACGCCCACCTCGAGCGACAGCCGACCAACATCTCTTCCGGTCAGGTAGTCAAGGCTGGGACGATCATCGGATACGTCGGGAACAGCGGCAATGCCCGGTATACGTCAACACACGTCCACTTCGAGATCCGACCCGGTAACGTGGCGATCAATCCCTACCCGACTGTGCGCCACTACTGTCCCTGACGCGAAGCACACACGGGGAGCCGTAGCAGTGGAACTGCGCAGGAGACGTATCGATCACGTAACCGATCCCGCCTACGTACAGGATCTCGGTTCGTTGACGATGGAGGAACTGAGAGATCGGAGACGGGTCCTCGACGACCTCGACACGGAGTTCTCGTTCTACCGTCGGATGCTCCACGGCCGTATGGATCTGCTCGCGTTCGAGATGAAGCGCCGATCCGGCGAGGAGACCCGATCGCTGATCGAGGCGTTGCCTCAGATCCTCGCCGATGGGATCGACGGTCCGAGCCGCAATACGATCCCAAAGGACCTCTCTCTGACGCTTCCGGAGCTCAGCGGCACGGGCAATCGGTCGATCGATCGAGTGCTCGGCGACGGCTTTCTCGCACATCTTCCGAGTCTCGAAGATGACGAACTCGAGGAGATCCAGGCGACGCTCACCGAAGCGGAGAAGCAGGTCTCAACTCAACGTCGGGCCGTCTACGACGTCTACGACCGCATCAACGAGGAGATCGCGCGCCGGTATCGTAAAGGGCTCGTCGACACGACTGGCCTCTTCGAAGAGCAGTAGCCGCCTTGCGGTTCCTCACCGTCCGTACCGGTCTCGCCGAGTCGATCCATGACGTGTCCGTTGTCGCGGTCGACGCCGACGGAACCGAGTTGCTCCGATCTGGTGACCCGGACCGCCCGTTGTTCTATCGCTCAGCCGTGAAACCATTCCAGGCGACGGTGGCGCTCGAAGCAGGGTTGATGTTGCCGGTCGAGCACCTTGCCGTTGCCAGCGCCAGCCACGGCGGCTGGCCGGCCCATATCGCGATCGTCCGATCGATCCTGGGCGACGCCGGTCTCGACGAGTCGTTCCTTCGGTGTCCTCCTTCATGGCCCCTCTCCCAGGGGGCGAATGATCTGCAGGTGCGTCGGGGGATCCGCTCTCCGAAGCGGGTCTTCCACAACTGCTCCGGAAAACACGCCGCCATGCTGGGAGCGTGCATGATCCAGGGCTGGCCGATCGAGACCTATCTCGATCCGAACCATCCGCTCCAGCGGCAAATCGTCGATATCGTCACCGACGCGACCGGGATCCGGCCGGAGCCGGTCGGGGTCGACGGGTGCGGTGCTCCTACCTTGCGCGGTTCAGTTCGCGGACTCGCCCGAGCCTTCGCGAATCTGAGTTCATCCGAGCGCTGCCGGCCTGCCGCCGACGCTGTCTCCCGATTCCCTGCCCTCGTCGCCGACAACGCCCGACCCGACGGCAAGTTGGCCCGGTGGTGGGGGGGTCCGGTCAAAGTGGGGGCAGAGGGACAGATCGGGATCGGACGTCACGGGATCGGCGTCGCGGCGAAGGCCGATGCCGGGAAGTCCGAGGCCGCCGTCGCAGCAGTGATCGCCGCAGCCGATGAGCTCGGCCTGATCTCCGACGTGATGGTCAATGCGCTCGAGGCCGAAGCAGCGCCGCCCCTGCTCGGCGGAGGCAAACCGGTCGGCGCCCTCATCCGGGAGTAGCCGATGGCGTTCGACTTCGTAGATTCATGGGACGGCGTCCCGACTGCGCTTCGACCTGTTGCACCGATGACCGGACCGTTCCCGACGGAGCCATTTCTGAGCGCATGGAGAAGTCACCGAGCGTCTCCAGGTGCGGATACACCCATCGCGGTCACGGCGACGGGGGCCGTGCCTCTCTGGATCGACCAGGGGGTAGTTCGTCTCTCGGGTGAGGCCGACCTGACCGACTACCACTCGCCACTCGGCGTGTCTTTCGACGAGTGCATGTTCTCGGTGACGAAGCGCTACTCCGGCGCTGATTTCTCGTTCGACAGCCTCCCGGTTGAAGCCCTCGAACCGCTCGCGTCGGCTCTCGCCGCTGCCGGCGTCACCTCCACTTCCCGCCCTCACGGTGCCACCTTGACTGTTGACCTCCCTGCTGAACACGACGCGTGGCTCGGGTCGCTCCCCAAGAAACGACGACACGAGCTCAGGAGAAAACGTCGCCGGTTCGTCGACGCCCTCGGAGAGCCGCTGCTCGAACGCCGCACCGATCGCGAGGCGTTCGAAGCCTTCATCGCGATGCACCGATCGTCGCAAGAAGACAAGGGTCGTTTCATGACCGATGAGATGGAACGCTTCTTCTGGGCTCTCATCACCAGAGCGAGCGCCGCCATAGACCTCGTCACGGTCGCCGGATCACCCGTCGCAGCGGCGTTCGATTTCGTCGACACCGATGCTCTCTACCTCTACAACTCGGCATACACCGAGCACGCCTCCGACGCCTCGCCGGGGATCATGCTGCTTACGCTGATGATCGAACGGTCGATCGATGACGGACTACGGCGTTTCGATTTCCTCAAGGGCGATGAGCAGTACAAGTATCGGTTGGGTGCGGTCGATCGACCGCTGGCCGTGCTCGAAGGGAAGTTTCCGTGATCGAACGCGTCGCTTACCTTGCTCTGCACACGTCCCCCCTGCTGCAACCGGGTGTCGGTAACGCAGGCGGAATGAACGTCTACGTCGACGAACTCGCCTGCACGATGGCCAGACGCGGCATCGAGGCCGCTGTGTTCACCCGACGCACTGATCCCGATCTGCCCGACGTGATCGAGGTCCGTGACGGCTACCGGGTCATCCACCTCGACGCCGGGCCGCCCCGCCCTCTGCCGATATCCGAACTCATGACCCATGTGGCCGAGTTCGGAGAGGGTGTTGTCGCAGAGACCAGGAACTCTGGATTCGACCTGGTCCACTCCCACTATTGGCTGTCGGGCTGGGCCGGGGTCCTGGTCAAGGAAGCGCACGGTCTTCCGCTCGCGAACTCGTTTCACACGCTCGGTCGAGTCAAAGACGTCGCGAGACGCCGCGACGAGTCACCGTCGAGCGCCGCCAGGCTTCGGGCCGAAGATGGGGTCATCGCCGAATCGGACTGTGTCATCGCCTCTACCCCTTACGAGTTCGATGATCTGATCGAGCACTACGCGGCGAGTCCTGAGCGACTCTGTATCTCCCAACCCGGTATCGACCACTCCCTGTTCACCCCCGGCGACCGTGGCGAGGCCCGAAGGCGTATCGGAGTTGGTGACCAGCCGCTCATCCTGTGTGTTGGACGGATCCAGCCACACAAGGGATTCGACGTGGCGATCGACATGCTCTCGCTCCTTCCGGAGACTCTCGCCGTGGGATCGGGGCCGCCGACGCTCATGATCGTTGGCGGTCCGAGCGGGCCGAACGGGGAAGAGGAGGTTGACAGCCTCCGCTCTCATGCCGTCGTCATGGGTGTCGCCGAACGGGTCCGATTCGTCCCGCCCCAACCTCACGACAGCATCGTCGACTACTACCGGGCCGCTGATCTCCTCGTCATGCCGTCACACTCCGAGTCGTTCGGTCTTGTTGCTGCCGAGGCTCAGGCGTCTGGTCTGCCGGTCGTGGCTGCCCGTGTCGGTGGACTCCCCTACGTCGTCGGCGCCTCTACGTCCGGCCTGTTGGTCGATGACCGCGATCCTCATTCGTTCGCCGCTGCGGCGATAGCGATCCTCGATCATCCGGCTTTCCGGTCGGATCTCTCGGCCGGCGCCGTCGAATTCGCGTCACGGTTCTCATGGGATGGGACTGCCGATCGTCTTCTCGACCTCTACGACGGCATCGTTCGCAGCACATGATCGTGCGCGAAAACTCTCGCAGAAGAACTTGCTGACACGACGTTGTGCACAAGCACCTGTGGATAGCTGTGGATATGTGGAGAACAGGTCCCCGCCGATGGTAGGTAGGCCCAATTGAGTTGAGATAGGTAGCCGAAGAGCGCGAGAAACTCCCGTCCACGGGCGATCAGGGGGGTTGAACCCGGCTTGCAGTATCCGTAGGGTCGACTATGGATGGCCCAAGGTGCCGGAGCAGTCAAACCTCGTTCGGGGAAGTGCGGGGAACACCTGCAAAGGTTCCTCGGGCCATCCCCATCTTCAGCGAACAGCAGACAGCAGACAGCAAGAAGGATTTCTTACCGGATACCGGATACTGAGTACCGAATACTGGGTACTCGGTACGGTGCCGAAGGCGCCTCAGATTCCGAAGATCAGCTGGCGGAGCCTCACGCGTTGGGTGTCGAACGTCTCGAGATCTACTCTCATCGACCCCAGCCGAAGACCCCGCATCTCCTCGCCGTGATGGGTAGCGACTCGCAGCACGCCGTCGGTGGATTCGATCACACCGAGTCCGAGACAGTGGCCCTGATCGTCTTGCACACCGACCAGCATGCCGTTGAGTCGGTCGAGATCGAACTCCTCCGGAAGGGTCGGGGCGAACACCGTTGTTTGAACCCGCCATCGTTGAAGGGGTGAAGAGAGCGCGGTGCGGAAGGCATCGGACTGCCTGACCTGGCGATCCGTCGGGGACGGGTGGGGTGCGTCAGCGGGTGGTTCCACGGTGGTGATCTTCGCTGAGAGGAACCGCCGGAGCATGCCGATGATCGGTTCGAGTTCCTCCCCACGCTGAAGGGCGACGCCGAGCGTTGGCTGCGTCAACTCCCACAGGTGGTATTTCAGCGTCTGACCGACGACACCGCCCACGACACTGCTCGTGTCGACGATCACGAGATCGGAACGCGAACGGGCCGCCTCAACGAGCGACGCCACGGCGACGACGTGTGGGAGCACAACTCCTTGCGGACTGGTCGAACCGACGAAACGCATCTCCGCCGGTGCGACCGACGGATCGAGATCAGAGGGCTCGCCCACGAATTTCACGCCGACGCATCCCGGCGGCCCGGCAACGGTCGAAGCGACGTCTCCATCGATATACGCGACCGTGCGGCCGGCATCGAGGGCATCGATGGTGAAGAGTTTCGCCAGAGTCGTCTTGCCGGTCTCCGAGGCACCGATGAGCATCACCACACCGCTCACATCGGCAAGTCGCTCCCTCAGCGCCGAATAGGCCCGACCCGGCACCACGCACCTCCCATGTGACGTAACAACAGTGTAGGAAGGAGCAACCGAGTAGCCGAGACCGCGTACCCAGGGTACGCGACGTCCTATTTGGCGCTGTCAGCCCAGAGAATGAAGGACTTCGTCGATCCAAGCGTCGAAGACCAGCGCTGCGGTCGCCTCGGCCTCCGCCTCAGCGGCAGTGAAGGCAGCGATCACGGCGTCGGGGTCGGCACCCAGGTCGATGGCGCGTTGGCGTCCACGTTCGGTGCCAACCCATCCCCTGAAGAGATCTGGCGTCACCTCCGGATGGGGTTGGAGGCCCACGGCGGATCCCATGCGGAACGCCTGGTCGAAGCCGCCGCCGGTGGCGAGGAGCGTTGCGCCCGGCGGTACATCGAACGTGTCCTGGTGATATCGGATAGTCCGCCGTCCGGCGAGAACGGCGACCACGGAATCAGCAAGACCATCAGGTGTCGGTTCGATAGGGGCGAACACGATCTCTGCCCGGTCGGCCACATAGGCCCGCCCGCCGAGGCCATCAGCGAGCAGCTGACAGCCGAGACAGATTCCGAGAACCGGCACATCGGCCTTCGTGCATTCCACGAGGAACCGCTTCTCGTCGACAAGGAACGGGAACTCCTCGTCGTCGTACACGCCCATGGGTCCCCCGAGGACCGCGACGCCTGATACGTCCTCAGCCTCCGGCAACGATTCGCCGGTATCGAGACGCACGACCCGCCAATCCACTCCCCGGCGGTCGAGGGCATGTCCGAGATACCCTGGCGGTGCCATGTCTTCGTTTTGCAGGACGACGATCGGTTTCACTCGTATCTCTCTCTCAACTCGCGGCGCATCACCTTCGCTGAAGCCGTACGCGGCAGTTCGTCGATGATGACGACGTCCTCGACTCTGAAAAGCGGGTTCAGCTCCGACCGGAGTGCTTGCTGCATCTCGCCCTTCCACGCGTCCAGGTCCGGTTCGACGCCAATGGCCGGTACGGCGTACACCACGAGACAGCTCGGGCCGCCACCGGGTGGGGAAACAGCCACCGCAGCAACCTCCGAGATACCTTCGACTCCTCCCACGGTCCGCTCGATCTCCGCGGACGAGACCTTGATGCCGCCGAGGTTCATCGTGTCGTCAACCCTGCCGAGCGCCCGGTAGTAGCCGTCGGTGAGTTGCTCCATGTGATCACCGTGGCGGCGGAGCGGGACGTCGGCGGTCGGAAGCCCTTCGTAGTAGACGGCTCGATGATCGCGACCGAGCAGTTCTTGAGAGAGGCCGATCGACGGCGGTACAACGAACAACTCCCCTTCGTCCGCAGTCTGGCCGTCCTCGTCGAGAATCCGGACGTCGAGGCCGAGGGTCGGTGTCGTGAACATCGCGGGCACGGCATCTTGGATGACGGTGCCGATGAGATAGCCGCCGCCGATCTCGGTTCCACCGCAGTACTCGACGACCGGCACGCCACCCGCTGCATCCATCAACCATGCATAGTCCTCGGGCACCGAGGCCTCACCGGACGACGACAGAACCCGAAGATCGGTCCATCCGGCGCCGTCGAGCGCATCGGTCGAACGCCACACGGCAACAATCGACGGCACGAGACCCAAAACCGTTACGCCGGCGTCCCGCACGAAGTCGATGAACCCCCGCTCGGTCGGTGCGTCGTCGTACAGAGCCATGGTCGCACCGTTGACCAGCGTTGCGTAGATGAGCCAGGGGCCCAGCATCCAACCGAGATTCGTGGGCCACGCCACGACGTCGTCGGCGTGGATGTCGTGGTGAAAGAAGCCATCCATCGCCCCTTTGATCGGAGTGAGATGTGTCCAGGGGATCCCCTTCGGCTCCCCCGTCGTTCCCGACGAGAACAGGATGTTCATATGGGCATCTGGTGGCCCGGGTATCGGGGTAAAGGTTCGATCATCGCTGAGGAATTGATCCCACGACACATCCTTGTCTCGCAATGGAACGCCGCTCGTCTCGACCACAACGCATGCCGCGGCGCCCGCCTCGACAACCTTCTCGTACATGGGGAGGGTTCGGCCGGAGCGTTCGAATCGATCCTGGGTGACGACGATCTTCGGATCCGTCAGTCGCAGACGCGTGGCGATCTCGAAAGGTGCGAACGAGTCGGCGATCGACACGACCACTGCGCCGAGCGCCACCGTCCCGAGGTAGGCCACTACCGCCTCGATCGTCATCGGCATGGCGATCGCGACCCTGTCCCCGGTCCGGATTCCATATGCCGTCAAACCGTTCGCGAATCGGTTGACGAGCCCTCGAAGCTCGCCGTACGTCATCCGGTGCTCGGCACCGCCACGGCGATAGACGATGGCCGTGTGTCCATCGGAAGCGGTGAAACAGGAGTCAACGATATTCATACGTGCCCCGGGCAGCCATACGGGGTCGTCGGCAGGCCCCTGCAAGATCTGTATTGGTGGCTCGGCGAAGACGATGCCGAGTCGTTCGATGACCATCTGCCAGAACTCAGCCCGCGACTCGATCGACCAACGGAAGAGATCCTCATACGCGTCGAAACCCAGGTCGTCCATGACGCTCGTCAAGTTTGCGTGACCGACCGTCTCTGCGTCGGGTGTCCACGATGGTCGATGGGTCTCGCTCATGCGAGCGAGATTAACCCCGTTCTGGGTCGGCGTTCCGTAGAGTGAATCCTGTAGCCCAACCGAAGGAGAGGGGAAGCATGTCGAACCGCTTCCGAAGGAACACCGCTGTCACATTGACTGTTCTGGTGCTCGGGATGATGCTGACAGCACTGCTTGCAGCACCGGCCGGCGCCGAAGTCACGCGCGGATCATGCATCGGGGAGGCGGATTTTCCATCGAAGACCGTCGACAGAGTATTGACCGCCGATCGACCTCGCTCGAGCGTGTTCGTGGTTCCGAAGGAGGAGACCGTCACATACGCCGGCGCTCTCAGCGACGGTGCCCAGCCATTCGATGACCCGGTCCCATTTGAGGGTGCCATGTCCGTCCAGTTGCCGCGCACAACATGGCAGTTCGCCACGTGGGGAGGCACATCAACCCAGGTGTCGGCCGACGGCCTCTACACGTACTCAATTCCGAGCTTCGTCCCGGCCGGGACGGGAGAATTCGAAGTCACCGGCTGGCACAAGCAGGGTGACATCGACTGCGCCGTGGTCGTCACCGTTGCGCTCGACGGTGAGCCGGGACCTGCAGCTCTCGTCGCCGCCGCCGGCACGGTCGTGTTCGGGGCCGGCGTTCTCGCTGCCGGATCCAAGAAAGGGGTGAAATCGTGAAGGGTCGACCAGTCCTCGGCGTGATCACCGGATTCCTCTTCGGCCTCTTCCTCGGCGTCACCCTGTTCCTCTACGGAGTGATCCCCCTCAGCAGCGACATGCTGTGGATCTTGCCGCTCCTGGGGATCCTGCTCGGCCTCATCATGGCTGCATGGGCACCGTTCGGAAAGAGCGCAGAACCCGCCCCGGCCCAGGCCCCAGCGACCGTCACCGCATCGAGCGGTGAGGGAACAGCCGACGTGGCCGGCGACATCGCTGTCGAGACCACCAGCGAAGAAGCCTCCGAGGAGGCCGCAGGGGAGACTGACGAAGAGACCACTGAAGAACCGGCCACGGACTAGCCGCGGCGACCGGGAACGGGCAAAATGCCACCGATGAAACGCGTCCGCCCCGGCTGGTGGGGCAACTCGATCCACGTGGTCTACACGATCGTCGTGTTCATCGTGCTGGCATCGCTCGACAACGCGGCCCTTGCGATGATCCCTTCGATGGTGCTCCCCCTCTCCGACGCTTTCGGCATCACTTCGGGAGCAATCGGAATGCTGACCGGCGCGACGATCCTTGTCGCTGCGATAACCGCAGTTGGATGGGGCTACGCGGGTGATTCGAGGACCCGGAAGCCGTTGCTGTTCTGGGGAACGATCATCTGGGCCGGCGGATCGCTTCTGGCGGCGACTGCGCCGAGCTTCTGGTGGCTGGCGATGTGGCAGATGCTCGTCGCCGTCGGCCTCGGCTCGATCGCCTCAGTCGGCTTCTCGGTGATCTCGGACTTCGTCGGTCCGAAACACCGGGGCCTGGCGATGAGCTTCTGGGGCCTCTCCCAGGGCATCGGTGTGCTCGTCGGAGGACTGCTCGCATCCCAACTCGGAGCGACCGACTATCGGATACCTCTCGTTGTGATTGCAATCGCAGGATTCGCATTCGCGTTGCTGTACCTCACCACGTACGAAGCGCCGCGCGGCTTCAGGGAACCGGTGCTCGCCGAGATGTATGCGGCGGGCGGCGAGTACGAGTATCGGATCGATCGGTCGCAACTACCACTCCTGTTCCAGCGGCGAACGAACCTGTGGCTCACCCTCCAGGGCCTCACCGCACAGGTTGCCTATGGCTCTCTCATCTGGGTCCCGCTCCTGTATCAGGAGAAGGTGATCGCTCAGGGCTACGGCGAAGCCACCGGCACACGGGTCGGCGGTCTGTTTGCAGCGATCTTCACGGTGGGAGCGCTGTTCTCGATCCTGTTCGGCCACCTCGGTGACCGCCTCCAGCGTCGGTCACCACGAGGGCGAGCGTTGCTCAGCGCTGCCGGCATCCTTGGCGCGGTTCCGCTGTTTCTCGTCTTCTTCTGGGTTCCGCTGCGCGGTCTCGACGTCACCGAGGGTGCCGGCACCCTGACGCTCGCCGGCGAGGTCATCGGCAGTATTCTCACGAATCCGTGGGCCGCCCTTTCGTTCCTCACGGCCGTCGCTGCGATCGCTCTGACATCGGCCGACTCGCCGAACTGGTTCGCCCTCATCTCGGATGTGAATCTCCCGGAACACCGGGGCACAGTCTTCGGCCTCGGCAACTTCGTGAACGGCATCGGCCGCTCAACCGGAACCGCTCTTACCGCTGCCGCGGCCAACGCGATCGAACGGTCCGTTCCTCCTCCACTCAACTGGGCCCTCGGTCTGTCGATCTTCCAGATCTTCTTCCTGCCAACGGGTTGGTGCTACTGGAAAGCGTCGAACACCTGTCCCGGCGACATCGCCGACGTCGAAGCAACGTTGGAAGCGCGTTCTCGTAGGTAGAAACCCCGCCTCGCGAAAACAAAGGTGGCTCCGCGAAAAGCTATTCCCGTTGCGCCTTGCCGTTACCCGGACGAACCTCTAGAAATGTATTCAAGCCCTCCGATCGGCCACAATAGACGCACTTTTCAGCGCCAAATGCGCCCGATTGCGAAAGGTTTGACGGATGACACCGGTGTAACTACACTCGTGAAACCGTACTAGATGTAGTAGGCACCTCGCTTCCCTACCACAACATCTAGTAGGTGTGCATAAGTTTGTGGGTATATGGACTCGGTGGAAACGCCGTCTGAGGAGGGAAAATGACCGAAGGGCTCCAGATCGAACGGCGGTTCACTACTGCCGGGACCGATCCGTACGATTCCGTGGAGTGGATCCGGCGAGATTCCCGCATCACGAACCCCGACGGATCGATCGTATTCGAGATGAAGGGCGCCGAGGTCCCCGCAGATTGGTCGCAGGTTGCCGCAGACATCATGGTCTCCAAGTACTTCCGCAAGGCAGGCGTCCCGCAGAAGGATGATGGGGGCCACCCGATGCTCGACGAGGTCGGCCAGCCGGTCCTCGGTCCAGAGAGCTCGGCCCGCCAGGTGATCGATCGCCTCGCCTCAACCTGGCGTTGGTGGGGCGAACAGAACGGCTACTTCGCGTCGTCCGACGATGCACAAGCGTTCGAAGACGAGATCGCCTACATGCTCGTTCACCAGATGGCGGCGCCGAATTCGCCCCAGTGGTTCAACACGGGCCTCAACCACCGGTATGGCATCGAGGGCGTCGCCCAGGGTTTCTGGTACGTCGACCCGGAGACGGGCGAGAACGTCGAATCCCCCGACGCCTACAGCCGCCCGGCTCCACATGCCTGTTTCATCATGAGCGTCGACGACGACCTCGTGAATCCCGGCGGCATCATGGATCTCTGGGTTCGCGAGGCTCGTCTCTTCAAGATGGGCGCCGGTGCTGGAGCGAACTTCTCCCACATCCGCGGCGAAGGTGAACAGCTCTCGGGTGGCGGTAAGTCATCCGGTCTTATGAGCTTCCTCAAGGTCGGTGATCGCGCCGCGGGAGCCATCAAGTCCGGCGGCACGACCCGACGGGCCGCCAAGATGGTCATCGTCGACATCGACCACCCCGATGTCGAGACGTTCATCGCATGGAAGGCGAAAGAGGAAGAAAAGGTCAGAGCGCTCATCGCCGCCGGCTACTCATCCGACTTCAACGGTGAGGCATACGCAACGGTCTCGGGCCAGAACTCCAACAATTCGGTGCGCGTGACGACCGAGTTCGTCCAGGCCGTGATCAACGACGATGACTGGAACCTCACGAGCCGGACCGACGGCAGCTCCATGAAGACCCTGAAGGCACGGGATCTCTGGCGTCAAGTTGCCGAAGCCGCATGGGCAAGCGCAGATCCCGGCGTTCAGTTCCACACGACGGTCAACGAGTGGCACACGTCACCGAACGGTGGAGAGATTCGCGCCTCGAACCCCTGCTCGGAGTACATGTTCCTCGACAACACCGCGTGCAATCTTGCGTCACTCAACCTCGGACAGTTCTACAACGACGAAAGAGGCGTTTTCGACCTCGACGCCTACCGGCATGCGGTTCGCCTCTGGACGATCGTCCTCGAGATTTCGGTGACGATGGCGCACTTCCCGGCGAAGGAGATCTCTCAGGGCTCTTATGACTACCGGACCCTTGGACTCGGCTACGCCAACCTCGGTTCCCTCCTGATGAGGGTCGGCGTCCCTTACGACTCCGACGAGGGCCGCGCAATCGCCGGGTCGCTGACCGCGATCCTGACCGGCGACGCGTATGCCACCTCTGCCGAGCTGGCGGGCGTACTCGGCCCGTTCGCGAAGTTCGAGGAGAACCGCGAATCGATGCTGCGGGTGATGCGGAACCACCGCCGGGCCGCCTACAACACCGATCAGAGCGAGTACGACGGTTTGAGCCACTTCGTCACCGGCATCGATCCAGAGTTCGGTCCGCCCGAGATGGTCGCGGAAGCCCGCGAGTCTTGGGACCGGGCAGTCGAACTCGGCGAACAGCACGGCTACCGCAACGCTCAAGCCACGGTGTTGGCGCCGACCGGGACGATCGGCCTCCTGATGGACTGCGACACCACCGGAGTCGAACCCGATTTCGCTCTCGTGAAGTTCAAGAAGCTTGCGGGCGGCGGCTACTTCAAGATCGCCAACCGCTCGATCGCCCCGGCTCTCAAACGACTTGGCTACAACGACGAGCGCGTCCAGCAGATCATCGATTACGTGATCGGAGTCATGGGTATCCAGCGCGCTCCGCACATCAACGCAGCGACCCTGATGACCAAAGGCTTCACCGCTCAGGACATCGACAAGATCGAAGAAACGCTCCCTTCAGTGTTCGAGATCGGCTTCGCGTTCAACCAGTGGACACTCGGCGAAGACACGATGCAGCGACTCGGGTTCACACCGGACCAATACAACGGACTCGGATTCTCGATGCTCCGCGAGTTGGGTTTCTCCAACGAACAGATCAGAGAAGCGAACGACTACGTGTGCGGCCGTCAGACGATCGAAGGCGCCCCCGGACTGCTCGAAGAGCACCTCGCCGTCTTCGACACCGCGAACCGCAACGGCCGCTACGGCGAGCGATTCATCCACTACACAGGCCACATCAAGATGATGGCCTCGGCCCAGCCGTTCATCTCCGGGGCGATTTCGAAGACGATCAACATGCCGAACGAGGTCACCATCGAGGACATCGAGGAGTCGTACCGGCTCTCCTGGGAACTCGGCCTAAAGGCGATGGCTCTCTACCGAGATGGATCGAAAGCATCACAGCCACTCTCATCTACGACCGACGATGGCGCAGGCGAGGACGAGCCGGAGGAGGTTACTGAAGCGGTCACCCGCGAGGTGATGATCCACGCCGGCATGTTCTACCCGGGACAGTCCCCAACCCAGGCGTACAACGATCTGTCCCGCCCGAGGTTCCTGCTCCCATCACGGCGTCTCGGATTTACACAGGAGGCTCGTGTTGGCGGTCACAAGGTGTTCCTTCGCACCGGCGAGTACGAAGACGGCACTCTGGGTGAGCTCTTCATCGACCTGGCGAAGGAGGGCGCAACGCTGCGTGGTGTTCT
>JAMBLK010000010.1 GCA_023336855.1 Actinomycetes bacterium | reverse complement strand
GAGTACCGGATAGCCCGCTTCGACGAGGCTCGGAATCATGCGGAGGGCCTGGGTCCTGCGATCTGTTCCCCTGCCGTGGACGATGATTACCCACGTCGAGCGGCGCCCGTCGATCAGCCATGCCGGCAGCGGTCCAAGCTCTCCGGGAGCGCGGACCTCTTCGAAACCGAGGCCGAATGCGACCTCGGGATCGAGGGGATAGGCGTCCACGTCGACACGTGCTTTCACTCCGATGGCCGGCTCGCTCAGATATGGCGTGGCCGCCCACTCCGTCTCGGTCTCGGTTCGGTTCAACAGAGCCGTCAGCTGCGTGTACGTGGCCCCGGACTCGAATCCCCAGACGCCGCCGCGGGGCGGCTCATCCGTCCCTGCGATCACGAGCCGCGCCGGAGGCGTGCGCAGAACTTCGATGTCGTACGGGCGCTCATCCGCCACCGGTACGAGCAAGTCGGATCGGATCTGATTCGCGGAGAACCACGCGACCACGAACAGAGCGAACACGACGACGCCGAGAACGGCGAGTGCCACAGCTCCAGTCCAGCGGGGGATCTTCTGCGTGATCATGTCGACGCGAGGCTATCGGGTCGGTGGATCCTCTGGCACCGCAGCCTCGCTTCGATAGACCAGTTCACTGCCCGGTGAAGTCTGGTTTCCCCTTGGCCAGGAACGCAGCAACACCGATGCGAGCGTCGTTGGTTCCGAAGACGCCCGCGAACTCGGCCGCTTCAATCTCGAGTCCTCGCTCGAGGGACACCCCGAGGCCGCGGGCCACGGAACGCTTGACGGCTGCATACGCCGCCGTCGGCCCCGCAGCAAACCTCACCGCATCGTCCATCGCTGCTTCGCTCAGTTCGTCCGATGAGACCACCTTGTCGGCGAGACCGAGCGTGAGTGCCTCCTCCGCGCCGATCTGGCGACCGGTCAGGCACATCTTGAGCGCCCGCTGATATCCAACGAGCCTCGGGAGACGTTGAGTCCCTCCCGCACCCGGGATTATCCCGAGCAGGATCTCGGGCTGGCCAACGCGTGCATCATCTGCGAGGTAACGGAAGTCTGCTCCCATCGCCAGCTCGAAGCCACCGCCGAGCGCGAAACCGTTGATGGCGGCGATCGTCGGCTTCTCCAGATCCTCGAGGCTCTTGACGACGGACGCGAGGTCGCCTGCGAGGTCGACATCTCCGTCACCGTCGAACGAGGCCTGGAATCCGGTGATGTCCGCACCTGCCGCGAAGTGGGGGCTCCCGGTGATCACGACGGCGCGCACGTCCGGTGCGGCCGCCTGCTCCACAGCCGCACCGATGTCGGCAATCAGTTCGGCGTTCAATGCATTGACGGGCGGCCGATTCAGGGTGATCCTGGCCACTGCATCCGTGACGGTGTACTCGACGAGACCCACAACGATCCCTCCATTGCTCGCGTGGGCATGAGATTACATTGCGTCGATGATGGCTCCGGCCGCCGACCACGGATCGATCTCGCGGGCGGCGACGCGGTCGAGGAGATCGACCCCTCCGGAATCGAGTGAGGCCCTTCTGCGCAGTCCGGCCCGGACCGCAGCTTCGATCTCTCGCGAGGCTCGCTCCCTCCGACGAGTCTGGAGATCTCCGGTCTCGGTGAGATGACGACGGTGGTCAAGAATCGCCGTCCAAAGATCGTCGAGTCCCGTTTCGTCGGTTGCGACGGTTGTCACGATCGGAGGCCGCCACGCACGCTCCGGTCCAACGTCGAGCATGCGAAGCAGTTCGGTCACCGTCTCGTCAACATCGGGCCGATCGGCCTTGTTCACAACGAATACATCACCGATCTCGAGCAGGCCCGCTTTCGCTGCCTGGATCGAATCGCCCCAGCCGGGGTTGACGACGACGATCACCGTATCGGCAGACGAAGCGACGTCGATCTCGGCCTGGCCGACCCCAACAGTCTCGATCAATACCTCTGAGAAACCGATTCCGTCGAGAAATGCGACGACACGGGGCGTGGAGTCGGCGAGACCGCCGAGGTGACCCCGATTCGCCATCGAACGGATGTAGATACGCGGGTCGTCGGTGTGGCGCTGCATCCGGATCCGGTCCCCGAGGACGGCACCCCCGCTGAAAGGACTCGACGGGTCAACGGCTACCACGGCGACATTCCCCTGGCCGGTGGCGAATCCGACGAGCCCGTCGACAAGCGTCGACTTCCCGGCCCCGGGTGCCCCCGTGATGCCGGTCACCCACGCGGCCCCGCCACTCGGGTACAGCGCCGCGAGAGCCTCTCTCCCCTCATCCGTGTCGTCCTCAACACGGCTGACAAGCCGTGCAAGAGAGCGGCGGTTGCCGTCGATAGCGCGTTCGATGAGTGTCACGCCGACAGGATAGGAAGACGAGGCCGAGTAGAGCAGTAGAGCAGTAGCAAGTAGAGCAGTACTGATCTACTGATCTACTGATCTACTGCCGGCGAAGCCGGCTAAATCGCTTCGACTGCCACAACGCCTGGAACGCGGTCTTTCACGATCCGTTCGATGCCGGCTGTGAGGGTCATCGTTGAGAGTGGGCAGCCACCGCATGCACCGACGAGCTGAAGCGAGACTTTGCCGTTCGCGGCGCCGAGCAGGACGAGGTCACCACCGTCGGCCTGGAGCGCCGGCCGGATGTACTCCAGCGTCGATTCCAGCAACGACAGATCGATCTCTCCAGCGCCGTCGAATCCGGTGTCGGATTGGTCCGTCGGAGAGGCGATCTCGATGACGTTCTCTTGCTCACCAGCCATGAACAGAAGCTAACCCCAAAAAGCGCGCTACCGGGACGCTTCTCTGCCTCCTGACGAATCTCAGATTCGGTCGATGGTGGCACCGAGGGCGGTCAGTTTCTCGACGAAACCGTCGTAGCCACGGTCTGCGTGGTGAGCGCCAACGATCGTTGTTGTCCCATCCGCCCGGAGACCGGCGATCGTGAGCGCCGCGGCTGCTCTGATGTCACAGCCGTCGACCTCGCACCCACTCAATTCCTCGACGCCCCTGATCACGATGTGCTGCCCATCCGTGTGGATGTCCGCTCCCATTCGGTTCAGCTCACCGATGTACCGGAAGCGGGCGTCGTACACGTTCTCCGTGGCGATCGAGGTGCCGTCGGCCACGGACAGCAGGGCCACCATCTGGGGATGCATGTCGGTGTGATAACCGGGGAACGGGAGCGTCGCGAAGTCGATCGGGCCGGGGCGATCCGGTCCTTCGATGGTGATCCAGTCGTCCCCCGACGTCACGACAGCGCCGGCGTCGGCAAGTTTGGTCATCTCCATGCGAAGGTGAGCGGGGACACAGTCGCGGATCGTGACGTGACCGTGGGTCATGGCGCCGGCGAAAGCGTAGGTTCCGGCTTCGAGGCGGTCGGGGACGACTCGATGGTCGGAGGGGTGCAACTCCCTGACACCGTGGATCTTGATCGTGGACGTTCCGGCGCCGTCGATCTTCGCTCCCATGGCCGTCAGGTAGGTTGCGAGGTCGGTCAGTTCGGGTTCGCGTGCTGCGTTCCCGATCGTGGTCGTTCCCTCGGCGAGGACGGAAGCGAGCAAGATGTTCTCGGTGGCTCCCACCGATGGGAACTCGAGGAAGACCTCTGCGCCGTGGAGGCCGTCAGGGGCCGTAGCCCGGAGCACGCCGTGTTGGAGTTCGAAGACCGCACCAAGATTCTCGAGTCCTCCGAGGTGCAGGTCGATCGGCCGCGACCCGAAGTCGTCGCCACCCGGGAGCGCCACCCTGGCCTCTCCGGTTCGTGCGAGGAGCGTGCCCAGGATCAGTATCGATGCTCGCATCTGTCGGACGAGGTCGAGCGGGGCCTCCGGGTTCGGGGTCTCCGGGACGTCGATCTCGAGCGTCGTCCCGTCCCTCGCGCAGATCGCCCCGACATGTCGCAACACGTTGCCCATGATCTCGACGTCGAGGATCCGGGGAACGTTCGAAAGCCGATGGACCCCGGGGGCCAGCAGCGTCGCCACCATGTGCTTGAGCGCAGCATTTTTCGCACCAAGCACAGCAACCTCGCCCTCGAGACGAGCACCCCCGACAACGCGAAGAGATTCGATGGTGGAAGACATGGGGAGAACAGTAGAGCAGTAGCAAGTAGAGCAGTATCTATCTACTGATCTACTGATCTACTCCTCCCCGCTAGCCTCATCGTTCAACGAACAAGAGGCACACATGCGCGTATCAATGGGAACTGACCATGGGGGTTTCGAACTCAAGGAGGAACTCAAGGCTCGCCTTGTGGCGGCCGGGCACGATGTGATCGACTTCGGGACCGACTCAGATGCCGCGGTTGACTTTCCCGACTTCGTTGCTCCTGCGGCTCGTGCCGTTGCTGTCGGTGAGGCCGAGCGCGGCATTGTGCTGTGCGGCTCCGGTGCCGGTGCGTCGATCGCGGCGGGCAAGATCACGGGCGTTCGAGCGGCAACGATCCACGACGTCTACACGGCTCACCAGGCCGTCGAACACGACGGACTCAACGTGCTGGCGCTGGGTGGTCGCGTTGTCGGCCTCGAGCTTGCCTGGGAGATCGTCGAGGCGTTCCTCGGAGCCGAGTTCTCAGGTGACGAGCGTCACATCCGACG
>JAMBLK010000009.1 GCA_023336855.1 Actinomycetes bacterium | reverse complement strand
TCTGACGAGACGGTGCGAGCCTCAAGCCATGGATTCGATCCGGTCACAACGTCAACAATGGGCGACAACACGACGTTGACACCGAGTGCGGAGCACTCCTCGGCGAGGCGGGTTGCAGCCGTCTTGATACTCCACCGGTCGGCTGACACCGCTTCGTCTGGCAACGGAAGCGCGGTGGCGAGATCATGAAGGCGCTGTATCCCGCCAAGCTCCTGATCGATCGCCACCAAGGCCTTCCCTCCGGCATGATCCCGAATCCCGGTCGTCATCTCAGAGAACCACTCGCCGGTCTCGGCCAACCGCCGCTCAGGCGACATCTCTCGAGCGACGTACTCCTCCCGAGATTCGCCGATGAGTACCGATGTGCCCCCGGCAGCCAGATGGTCAGAGATGTGGCCCGGGATCGACGCCTCGTCGATTGCGGGCAGGAACACCGCATGCGCATCACGAAGGACCTGCTCTCGCTCAGCCATCTCCACCTCCTCACCGAATCCTCAGAGAGTAAACGCCCACCACGTAACTCCCCTACATATCGGTTCCTATGCACCCTGTGACTGGTCTCGCCACGCCGTGCGAAATGCCGGATATCCCCCAACCGGACAGCATCGGTGGATGTATGGTTGGATCAGTCGGGACAATCAAGGAGCTGATGTGAGCGATAAGCGAGACGAGCGCCGGGTTGTGCTGCCGATCCCAGAACGTGTGCGTCCTGAGACGGCAATGCCAGATGCCAACGACCCGGATCAGGTCTTCCCCAAGATCGAACCGGTTCGTCCGCCCGAAGGTGCGCCGAATGTCCTCGTTGTTCTACTCGACGATGTCGGATTTGGCGCTTCTGCCTCTTTTGGGGGGCTGATCGACACACCGACGGCTGATCGTCTTGCCGGGGAGGGTCTGCGCTACACGCGTTTCCACACGACGGCGCTCTGCGCGCCGACTCGTGCTGCGATGCTCACGGGTCGGAACCATCACACGGTGAACATGGGAGCCATCACGGAACTGGCGACCAGTGCTCCAGGCCAGACGTCGATGCGTCCCCAGGATTGTGCCCCGCTTGCCGAGACGCTTCGGTTGAACGGCTACTCGACCGCGCAGTTTGGGAAGTGTCACGAAGTTCCGGTGTGGGAGACCTCACCGATGGGACCCCATGATCGATGGCCGACCGGTTCCGGATTCGAGCACTTCTACGGCTTCATCGGCGGCGAGACCAACCAGTACGAGCCAGCGATCTACCTCGACACGGTACCGGTCGATCCGGAGAAGACACCGGAAGAGGGCTACCACTTCACTGAGGACATGACGGACAAGTCGATCGATTGGGTTCGTCAGCAGAAGGCCTTGATGCCCGACAAACCGTTCTTCGTGTACTGGGCACCGGGAGCAACACATGCTCCCCACCATGTGCCAGCGGAGTGGTCGGCCAAGTACAAGGGGAAGTTCGACGACGGTTGGGATTCCGTTCGTGAGCGAATCTTCGCTCGCCAGAAGGAGTTAGGTGTCATTGGCCCCGACGCCGAACTTACGGCGCGTCCCGACGAGATACCGGGATGGGACGACATGGATGACGACCTCAAGCCGGTGCTCACCCGTCAGATGGAGGTGTACGCCGGATTCCTCGAACACACGGACCACCATCTGGGCCGTCTGGTCGATGCTCTCGACGCCCTGGGTGTGCTCGATGACACGCTGATCTTCTATGTGATCGGCGATAACGGTGCCTCGGCTGAGGGTCAGCTGCGTGGGACATTCAACGAACTCCTCGCCTTGAATGGGGTTCCAGAATTAGAGACGACCGAGTTCATGCAAGAGAGAATCGACTTGTTCGGGACTCCTGAGGCGTTCAATCACTATGCGGTGGGTTGGGCGCACGCGATGTGCACTCCGTACCAGTGGACGAAACAGGTCGCGTCCCATTGGGGCGGAACTCGAAATGGGACGATCGTTCACTGGCCCAACGGGATCGAGTCGAAAAACGAGCTGAGACATCAGTTCGGCCATGTCATCGACATCGCACCCACGATCCTTCGATCTGCGGGCATCCCGGAGCCGGTGAAGGTGAACGGGTTCGATCAGCATCCGTACGAGGGTTTCGAACTGAACGACACCTTCGATGACGAACTCGCCGAAGAGGTCCACCAGACGCAGTACTTCGAGATGTTCGTAAACCGGGGTATCTATCACAAGGGTTGGACGGCGGTCACTCATCACAGCCTTCCATGGATTCTGGCGGAGAACCCTCCGATCGAAGACGACGTGTGGGAACTGTACGAACCGGGTGACTGGACACAGGCCAACGATCTTGCTGCCGACAATCCCAAGCAGTTGAAGCGGCTCCAGGACTTGTTCCTGTCGGAGGCGGCACGCCACAAGGTGCTGCCCCTTGACGACCGTCGCTCTGAGCGGTTCGATCCGGACCGTGCTGGACGGCCTCAACTGATCACCGGGAAGAGCCAGATCCTTTTCGGCTCTATGGGTCGTCTCAGCGAGAGCAGCGTCGTGAACATCAAGAACAAGTCACACGCCGTGACCGGCGAAATCGTGGTGCCCGAGGGTGGTGCCAGTGGCACGATCGTGGCTCAAGGAGGCCGATTCGGGGGCTGGACAATATATCTGACAACGGACGGGCGTCCCGCATACTGCTACAACCTCTTCGGCCTACAAATGTTCAAAGCCGTGGGAAACGAACCGGTCGCGGTGGGTGAGCACCAGGTCCGGATGGAATTCGATTACGACGGCGGCGGCCCGGGTCAGGGCGGCACAGTGACCCTCTACGTCGATGGCAATCAGGTCGCTGTTGGACGTGTGGACAATACGGTTCCAGGCGTGTTCTCGGCAGACGAGACGACCGACGTAGGAACCGACACAGCCACGGGAGTCACCGATGACCTGGACAAGAGCAACGTCGGATTCACGGGCAAGGTGAACTGGGTCCAAATCGATCTAGGCGACGCCGCGCAAGATTTCGACCACATGGTCACGGCCGACGAACGCTACCGAATAGCGATGGCGCGCCAATAGGCGCACATATCGGCACTCAGTATTCGGTACCGCCGAAGGCAACGTGCTGCTCGATCCACTTGTGCATCGCGATACCTGACGCCACCCCTGCGTTGATGGATCGGGTTGATCCGAACTGGGCGATCGAACAGACGATGTCGCACGCGTCGCGGGCCTCAGCGGAGAGTCCGGGCCCCTCCTGTCCGAATAGCAGGACACAACGCTCGGGAAGATCGGTCGTCTCGATGGGAACCGCTCCGGGAAGAATGTCAATACCGATGATCGGCAGCCCTTCCCCTGCAGCCCAGTCGATGAATTCCCTGATCGTTGCATGGTGGTCGACGTGCAGGTACCGATCGGTGACCATCGCACCACGGCGATTCCAGCGGCGCCTGCCGATGATGTGGACACCGGCGGCGAGGAAGGCGTTCGCGTTGCGAACGATCGAACCGATATTGAAGTCGTGTTGCCAATTCTCGATGGCAACGTGGAAAGGATGTTTGCGCAGATCCAGATCGGCGACGATCGCTTCGTGCGACCAGTAACGGTATCCATCGATCACGTTCCGACGATCGCCCTCGGCCAGAAGTTCGGGGTCGAGGCGCGGATCATCCGGCCACGGCTCCAGAAAGGGCCCCACTCCGATCTCCCTCTCCGGCTGCTCTTCGGTCATACGAGCAGAGTAGGGGAGAGGCGGGCATGGTTCGCTGCACTAGCCTTGCTGCAAGAGGCGTTCGGGAGAAGACATGCGGATCGTGATCGTTGGGGGAGGAGCGGACGGCTCTCATCTCGCGGAGCGTCTCATCGCGGAGGGCGACGACGTCGCCATCGTCGAGACCGATACCCATCGCGCGGCACATCTGCGGGAACGGCTGGACGCACAGATCATCGAGGGCAACGGCGCGAGCCCCAGCGTTCTTCGTCGTGCCGGAGTTGAGCGGGCCGACATCCTCTTCGCCGTTTCCGATGACGACGGAACGAACGTCCTCGCATGCCAGACCGCGCGCTCGCTCGGTCTCCAGCGAACGGTCGCGCGCATCGAGCACAGCGAACTCCAGGAGATCGTTCTCCAGTCCGGTGTCGAAGCGGTCATCGATCCGAGAGCGGCGGTCGCCGAGAAACTCGTCGGCCTCGTCGCCCATCCGGGACTCTCCGACTATTTCATGTTCTGTGATGCGTCGATCGTCATCCTGGGTGGGATCGTGAGCTCGAGCTCCGATCTCGTCGGGCTCTCTCTCGCGGAGATGCGCCACTCCCTCGACGGGTGGGACTGTGTCATCGCTTCGGTCGTCCGCGACGACCAGACACTTGTTGGTAGGGGCGGAACCGTCATCGAGGCGTTCGACAAGATCCTCCTGGTGGCCAAGGTGGAAGACGTAACCCGTGCCAGCCTTCTCATCGGTGCCACTCCTGAGGAGATCGATCGGGTCATCATCATCGGTGGTGGACGGGTTGCGGAGCTCAGCGCCGCAGCGATTCGCTCCGACGGGCGCCGGGTCGTCCTCATCCACAACAATCGAGAGCGTGCACGGGCCATCGCAGAGCGAAATCCCAAGATCGACGTGATCGTGGCCGACCCGACCGACCCGATGGTGTTGCAGAATCTCGAGATGGGGCCCGGCGACGGCGTTCTCGCACTTACGAGGAGCGACGCCATCAACATGCTCGCGTGCTTGATCGCCGACCGTCTTGGAGCCTCCACGACGGTCTCGCGTTTCAACCGGGTCGCCCTCTTCGACTTCATGCCTGCAGTCGGGATCAGCGCGGGGGTCTCGGCCAAGGTCGCTGCAGCAAACGCCGTGCTCCGTTTCGTGCGGCGGGGTGCCATCGTCTCGGCAGCGGATTTCATGACGGGCGGCATCGAAGCCCTCGAGATCGAGATCATGGACCACGCCCCCGCCATCAATGTCTCGATCGGCGAACTCGGCCTGCCCGATGGAGCGGTCATCGGGGCGATTCTCCGATCAGACTCGGCGATCGTGCCGCGCGGGTCCTCGCGTTTCGAGCTGGGAGACCGGGTCGTCGTACTCGCCACGCCCGACGCCGTGGGCGCCGTAGAGCGACTGTTCGGAGCGTAGGGAGTGCCCCTCCGCACCAGGAGCTGGGCGGCAGCACCGACACCGCGACGCATTGCGTACATCGTCGGCGTGGTGCTCATCGCAGGGGGAGCGGCTGTCCTCCCCGCTCTCGTGGTAGCCGGGGTCTACCGGGAGTGGGATACGATGCTCCATCTTGGCCTCACGCTCGCATTGACGGTCGGCACGGGTGGTGTCACACTCGTCGCAGTGGGTCGGCCGGAGCGCCTCCGTCCGAAAGACGCGTTCGCCGGCGTTGCCATCGCATGGGTGACCGTGATCGCTTTCGGATCGCTTCCATACCTGCTCTCGGGTTCGTTCGGTGCCACCGACGCCTTGTTCGAAAGCACGGCGGGATTCACCACGACCGGAGCAACCGTGATCGTGGATCTTTCGGTGGTGGCGAAAGGTCTTCTTCTCTGGAGAGCGACGACGCAGTGGCTGGGCGGCATGGGGATCATCGTTCTCTCGATCGCCATACTCCCGCTTGTCGGTGCGGGAGGTATCCAACTGGCCCGTGCCGAGACCGCCGGACCGGAACCGGATCGCCTCACACCGCGATTCCGTGGCACAGCACTCCGCCTCTGGGGTCTCTACGTCGCCCTGACCGCGGCGGCAGCTGTGCTTCTCGCATTCGGAGACATGACGGTGTTCGAAGCAATCGCCCATGCCCTCACATCCATTTCCACGGGTGGCTTCAGCACCAGCTCGGCATCCCTCGGGGCGTTCTCCGCCTACTCGCAGTGGGTCGTCATCGGGCTGATGGTCGTCGCCGGTGCCTCATTCACGCTCCACATCCGGGCACTTCGCGATCCCAGCGAGTACCTCAGGAAACCGGAGTTCCGCTATTACCTCATCAGCCTCGTGATCGGCATCGCTCTCGTGGTCGGCGACAGCGTCCTCGACGAAATCGGCGTCCCCATCCGCGAATCCATCTTCACGGCGATCGCCACGATCACCGGTACCGGGTACGCGGTCACGAACTACGCGGCCTGGCCCGCGGCAGTCGGTGGTGTCATCATCATGATGATGTTCATTGGTGGCATGGGCGGGTCTACGACCGGTGCCCTCAAGACGTACCGGGTAGCGATCGTGCTCAAGTCGGCCGCCGCCGAGGTGCGGCGTCTCACCCGGCCGAAAGCAGTGTCCATCTCCCGGTTCGGCCGCGATCCGCTCCCGCCCGAGGTGGTGTCCGCTGTTCACAGCTACGTCGTGGTCTACATGCTCGCCTTCGGCATCGGAACGATCCTCCTGCTCTACGTCGAGAGCGCTTGGGGAGCCAACATGGACCTCGTAACCGGCCTCTCGGCCGCAGCATCGGCGATAAGCAATGTCGGCCCCGGCCTCGGAACGGTCGGCCCGGCTTCGACGTACGCAGAGGTATCGGTGGCGGGGAAGTGGATTCTCGGGATGCTGATGATCCTCGGACGCCTCGAGATCTACCCGATCATCCTGCTGTTCACCGCGTCGTTCTGGCGGCGGTAGACGCGACAGAGGCCCGCCGAAGCGGGCCCCATCGATCAGACAGTGAGCGGCTCAGAGCTCCTTGGTGCAGAACCACCAATCGACGCACTCGTAGCCCTCGTCGAGGCGGGCCTCGGCGCCGGCTGCGGTCTTCGGCGGGGGAACGATCACGCGTTCGCCCGGCTGCCATGCTTCAGGCGTGGCAATGTCGTGTTCATCGGACGTCTGCAGTGCCTTCACCAACCGCACGAATTCGGCGATCGAACGACCGTTGGCGAGAGGGTAGTAGACCATCGCTCGGACGAGTCCTTTGTCGTCGATGATGAAGGTGCAACGAACCGCTGACGTGTCGCTCTCGCCAGGTTGGATCATGCCGTAGGCGTTCGCGACCTCCATGGAGAGATCCGCGATGATCGGGAACGGGATCTTCACATCGAACTTCTCTTCGATCGTGCGCATCCAAGCGATGTGAGAGAAATGCGAATCGATGGAGAGGCCGAGAAGGTCCGTGTTCATCGCCTGGAACTCGTCGTAGGCATTGGCGAAGGCGATGAACTCGGTCGTGCAGACCGGGGTGAAGTCGGCGGGGTGAGAGAACAGCACCAACCACTTCCCGGCGTAGTCGGACAACTCCTTGACGCCATGCGTCGTTGGGGCCGTGAAGTTCGGAGCCGGCTCGTTGAGACGGGGGAGTGACGGCTGCTGTGGTGCGTCGATGTCCATAGGCGGGTCCCTTCCTGATAGGGGGCTGACGCTTTGAGTGTATCGACCGACCAGAGCGCTAGATTCGCCGGTGGCGGATCACCGCCGATCGGGGTCACCAGGAGGAGAGACGACAGATCATGGGACAACAGCGCTGGTCGATCGATGATACGCGTGCATCTGTCACGTTCGTCGCGACGTCGTCCGTCCACCCCATCCGCACACACGGCACCGCGTCGGGCTGGCTCGAGGCGGCACTCGACGATGCAGGATTCGCTCGGGGAGGAGATCTGAGAGGCCGACTTGAAGTTCCCGTCGCCGACCTCTCGTCCGGCAATCCTCTCGTCGACAGGGAGATGAGACGCCGCGTCGACACGACGACTCATCCACTGATCGTCGCCGAGATCGAGTCCACGGAAGAGACCGGTGGAGACACCGCGAAGATCACCGGCATCATTCGCTTTCTCGGCGTGGAGACGCTGGTCGAAGGAGAACTCAATCTCGTGTCCGGACCCCGGCTCACCGGCGTCGGAGATTTCGATGTCCGCTGGTGGGGCCTCGAACCGCCGAGACTTTTCATGCTGCGCGTCGACCCCATCGTCACCGTCGAGATCGACCTGCCGCTTGTCTGAGCTGTTCTCCAGATGATCTGAAATCCTCAGGTGCTGCTCGAACGGGCCGATGAATGAGGAGGAAGAAGCATCTCTGGAGAAGACTATGAAGAACGCCCTGCGGTCGATCGCAGCAACTGCAACCGTGCTGCTCGCATTCACCGTCGCCCCTGCCGCTTCAGCAGCGACACACGAACTCGGTGAACTTGTCGACTACCCGTTGACCGCACCCGTCGACGGTGACCACTACTTCGCGGATTGGTTCTGGGCTGCCCGCTCGCACGGCATCCACCATGCGCAGGATCTGATGTCACCCAAGATGACGCCTGTCGTGGCCGCGGCCGACGGAGTCGTCCGCCTCGTCAACTGGACGGACGAGGATCACATGAACCCGGACCGGTGCTGCACGATCGCTCTCCGCCACAACGACGGCTGGGAGTCGTGGTACATCCACCTCAACAACGACACACCCGGTACCGACGACGGCCTCGCATGGGGAATCGCCGACGGCATCGTGCCGGGGACGGCGGTCAAGGCGGGACAACTCATCGGCTGGGTCGGTGACTCCGGGACTGCTGAATTCACCGGTCCTCATCTTCACTTCGAACTCCGGGATCCTGCCGGCGTGATCGTCAATCCCTTCCGGTCACTCGCCAACGCCGGTGCGAACTGGATCGGAGGAGGGCCAGCCGACCCCCTCTTCGATGGATATCGCCTCCTCAAAGAAGGCACGAGGGGTGCCGACGTCCGACGTCTCCAACAGGTCCTGACCGAACTCGCGTACCAGCCCGGGCCGATCGACGGCATCAGCGGATCCCGCACGATCACCGCCGTGACCGCTTTCCAGACTGATGCGGGATTGACGGCAGACGGCCTTGCGGGGCGGGTCACCAGGGCATCTCTCAAGACCCGGTACGCAGCCGGAACCATGGCATCCGGCGCCGATACCCCGGCCACGACGACAGTCACCGATACCGGAGCGGAGAGTTCGCCACCCACGGCAACGACCACCGTGACGGCTTCCGGGATCCTCAGGGAGGGCAGCCGCGGCGCCGATGTCCAGCGGGTTCAACAACTCCTCACAGATGTTGGCTACGCACCAGGACCGATCGACGGCATTTTCGGTCCCAAGACCAAGGTGTCGGTTCTCGCGTTCCAGGATGATCACGGTCTGAGGGTCGACGGTCTCGTCGGATCGAACACGAGAACCGCGCTCGGCTTCTAACTCACTCCTCGGTATACGGCAGAACGAAGATGCCGGGCCGGAGCGGGTGTTGCACGACTTCGATCGGATGCTCATAGACCTCGGTGAGGCCTCTCGAGTCCAGGACCTCTTCAGGAGTTCCGTAGGCGGCCATGCCGCCCCTGTCCAGCAGGATCACCTGGTCGAACGCCGTCGCCATGTTGAGGTCGTGGAGAACGGCCACCACGGTGCGACCACTCCGACCCATCGAGCGGATGACGCGAAGCACCATCTCCTGATGTCCGATGTCGAGGGCGGTGGTCGGTTCGTCGAGGAGTATCAACGGTGTCTCCTGGGCGATCGTTCTCGCAATGGCCGTCCGCTGCCTCTCACCGCCTGAGAGACTCGATACGAGGCGATTCTCGAGGGGGCCGAGATCGAGGGCCTCGAGAGCACTTGTCACGGCGCGTTCATCTTCACCCGGACGAACGGAAGCGTCGTTCCGGTAGACATACCGGCCCATCTCCACGATCTGACGGACGTTGAACGCGATGTCCTCTGCCTGGCGCTGTCCGAGGATTGCACGCGACCGCGCGAGCTGACGGATCGGAAGCATCGGCACATCCATTCCGTCGTAGGCGACGGAACCCTTGCTCGAGTGCAGATCGCCCGCCAACAAGCTCAGCAGCGTGGACTTCCCCGCGCCATTGGGTCCCACGACCGCGACACGGACACCCGGTTCGAGGGCCAGGTTCACATCGCACACCAGTTCCGCATCGTTCGTCGAGTAACAGAGATCGGATGTGGAGAGCTTCACGTTGGCCTCCTTCTCAGAAGGAACCATCCCAGGAACGGACCGCCCACAGCCGCCGTGATCAGGCCGAGCGGTATCTCAGAGGGAGCCGCAACCGTTCGTGCGAGTGTGTCGGCAATCACGACAGCCAGCGCCCCACCGATCGCTGATGCGGGGATGAGGATGCGGTGTCTCGGACCAACAAGCGGGCGGAGGAGGAACGGCACCAGCAAACCGATAAAGCCCACAACACCGCCGAGCACGACCGATGCACCGACAACTATCCCGACGATCGCGACGACCGTGGGAATCAGTCGACGCGTGTCGAAACCGAGCGCCCTGGCCTCGCTGTCGCCCAATACCAGAAGATCGAGTCCAGGACCGTATCTCCACAACGCGTACATCGACGGGACAACGACCACTGCCGCCACGGTAAGGCCTTTCCATGTGGCGCCGGAGAGAGATCCGAACACGAAGAACATGAACGTGGGGACACGGGGGCTGTCGACGACCAGGACGAAGAGACCAGTCCACGCAAGTATCGCCAGACCGAAGGCGACGCCCGCCAGGATCAACCGTTCGCTTCCCGATCGTGCACGCAGCGCTGCGGTTGCGACACCGAAGACTGCGCCGGCGACGGCCGCGAAAACGACCGGAACCACCGGGAACGCAGCGACGGGGGTGATCGCGAATCCGATCGCTGCCCCGGCGCCGGCCGCGGACGAGTACCCGAGTAGATGGGCGTCGGCGAGGGACGAGCGGTATGTCCCTTGCAGAACCACGCCGATACTGCCGAGAGCGGCCCCGAAGATGGCGGCAGCCAGCACCCGCGGAAGCCGGATCGACGTGAGTACTCGCTGCGCGGCTGCGTCTGACGTGTCGGACCCGAGCATCCAGGCAACGATGTCACCCAGACTGATGGAGAAGGCGCCGAACATGAGGGCGCCCACCATCGTGAGGAGCAGAAGGACGAGTCCACCCCCAAACCAGAGTGTCAGTCGGGTCGGTGAGGACGTATCCGTCATGGCGCGGATGGAAGCGAACGGAGGTCCGTCACGAGGCGTTCGATGGAGGCCGCGATGCGGGGCCCGAACGTCAGGAAGTCACCTTCCGGGTAAGCAAAGACGGCGCGGTTCACCCCGGCCGGTGTTGCCGCGACCCCCGGAATCGCCAGAAGCCCCTCGATGCCTCCCAGCACGGCGTAACCCTCCTCGGGAACGACGAGAACATCGGGAGCGGCGGCTGCAAGCGCCTCGGGCGTTACCGGCACGTTCCCCTCGACACCGGCGTCGACACCGGCATCGAGGCCGCCGGCAGCTTCGATAACCGGCGTCGTCGTCATCCCCTCACCGAACAGCAGCATCACGTTCGGGCCTCTGGTGTACACGTAGGCGACCCGCAGGGTGATGACCTCATCGCCAGAACTCACCGATGCCGCAGTGATCTCGGCCTCGAGTCGATCGTTCAACGCAGCGGCGGCTTCCGAGGTCTCGAGGAGCAATCCAAGCGAAGCTACTTTGCCGTAGAGACCGTCGAACGTCGTGGGCACTTCGAGAACGGCGACGGGGACTCCCGCGGCACGAATCTGCTCGATGGCAGAGGCCGGCGAGGTCTGCGTGTCCGCGATGACGAGGGTTGGATCATGCTTGAGCACTCCCTCTGCGGTGAGGAATCGACCGATCCCGGCCTTTGGCAGAAGGACGGCCTCATCGGGAGCGACCGTGGTGACATCGGTCGCAACGACGGACGCACCCAACCCGAGTTCGAACACGAACTCGGTGAGATCGCCGCTCAGTGTCACGATCCTCGTCGTATCGGGAGTGTCGACGATGACCCCGTCCGCGCCCACGAAGACGTCTGCTGCCTCCGGTGCGTCGTCGACCGGGGAGTCCGAACAGGCGGAGAGCGCCAGGATGAGCAGTGCTGGTCCTACGGCCAGTCCAACGAGGGGGAAGCGGCGTGTCACGCCTCAGGACAGCCGACGCGCGCCGACGCCATCATCGCACAGAACATCTCCCTGGTGATCTTCCAGGTGTCATCGAGCAACACCGCGTCACCGCTCAAGTCCGGGTAGGTGGGCGTGCCTCCGAAGAGCAGGTCATAGGTGACGTCGGCCGTGTCTCCGTTGATCGTCACAGACGTCGGGGCGAGTGCGACGCCTCCCATCGAGTCACCGGTCTCCTGATAGTCCGCGACGGTCTGTTCGAGGCCTGCCGGATCGTCGATGTAGGGAGCCTTCTCCTCGTACTCCGTCTCACTCGAGAAGACGATCTGATACGTCAGAACCACCGCGTCAACATCGGCGTCTTCGCCGGGAACGATCCCTCCGGCATCGGGTGCCGTTGTGGTGGTCTCGGGAGCAGCCGTTGTAGTGGTGGTGGTGGTGGGAGCCGCGGTGGTCGTCGGTGCAGCCGTGGAAGTCGTTTCGGCGGCATCCGACTCGGAACAAGCGGCGGCGATCACCGCCAGGACAACGAGAACCAGCATTGTTCGTTTCAAGGGAACCTCCTAGGGGAACCGCACAATTCTGCCAACGTTCGAGCCGACATCAAGTCGGATATGGCCATTTGGGACACGCGTAGGGCCATCGTGCCCTGTTTCGATGTGTCCGTGGCGTCGGCGATCGTGAATTCAGGTCCTTGGCCCTTACGGAGTCCGTGCCAGCCCGACAGTGTGTCGGTTGAATGCCCACGAGCGGTTGAAGGTGACCGGACGAGGCTCGACGATGAAATCGCGAGGTCGGTCGACACAACGGGTGCTCATCTTGCTCACCCTCGTCGCAGCAGTGCTGTTCGTCGTTGCAGCCGGTGCGGTTGGGCAGACCGAGACGATCGCTCAGGAAGAGGAACCGGTTCAGATCTCGGAGCAACCCGTTCCGATATCGGCGGAGCGTTCCGATCCGACGGCCGATCACCGCAAGTTCGAGATCCTCCAGCAGGACTTCGCCACCGGTCCAGACCTCACCGCGGCGTGCCTGTCGTGCCACACCGAGGCCGCCAAGCAGGTTCAGCAGACGACCCACTGGACCTGGGACAACCACTACGGCGAGGGAATCGGCAAGACGACGCAGATCAACAACCCTTTCATCGGCGTCCAGTCGAATGAACCACGGTTCACGAGTTGTCACACCGGATACGGATGGACCGACAACACGTACGACTTCACGATCGAAGAGAACGTGGACTGTGTCTCCTGCCACGACACGACGGGCACCTACAAGAAGTTCCCGACGGCCGCAGGACATCCCGCATATGAGCCGACCGACTTCAACGGCGGGGGCGGCGCCGGCGTGAAGCACGGCGATCTCAACCCGGATCTTCTGACTGCGTCGAAGGATCTCGGCGTTCACATGTCGGCAGACGGGGCGGGCATGGTCTGTTCCGACTGTCACGAAGGAAACAACCACCAGATCAACGGTTCATCCGTCTACATGCATCCGTCCGACGACTCGGGGGTTGACCTGCCGATCGATGACGGAAACCAGGCGACCTGCCAGTCATGCCACGGGACGCAACCGATGGAGAGCGAAAAGCTCAACGAGCACACCGACAAGGTTGCATGCCAGACGTGTCACATCCCGACTCTTGCACGAGGCGAGACGTACACGAAGACGTGGTGGGATTGGTCCACGGCAGGCGAGTTCGACGCCGATGGCAACAAGATCACGACGAAGGACGAGAACGGCAACGTCGATTACACGACGATCAATGGCAACTCCGAGTGGGATCGGGACTTCGTTCCGTCCTACGTCTGATTCAACGGAATCGTCAACGTCACGATTGCCGGCGATCCGGTCGTTCTCAACGACAACGGCGTAATGGAACTGAACGCTTACGCAGGCTCATACGACGACGAGAACTCGCGCATCTACCCGGTGAAGGCGTTCCGGGGGATCCAACCGATCGATGCCGGCAACAACACGGTCGCTTGCCCCATCTGTTCGGAAAAGACGATGCTGCGTACTGGAAGACCTTCGACTGGAATCTGGCCATCGAAGCCGGCATGGCCGTTGCCGGCGAGCCCTACAGCGGCGGCAGCGTTCCGTTCAGCGGTGAAGTGGGATGGATGGAGACGGTCTTCTTCGAACCCGCTACCCAGATGGTTGCACCCAGCGGTGATGCCGTCGAGTGCGGTTCATGCCACAGCCGGGATGGCGTGCTCGCTTCCCTCGGTGGGTTCTACCTCCCGGGGCGTGATGGCGGCGCCTTCGACTGGCTGCTGTGGGGTCTCGTCGGCCTCACCCTGGTGGTGGTCATCGTCCACGGTGTCATAAGAGCGGTCGGATCGAAGCGGAGGAGTTCCTGATGTCGTCACACCGGGTCAAGATCTACGCCGGATTCGAACGGCTCTGGCACTGGCTCCAAGCCCTGTTCATCATCACCCTGATGATCACGGGCTTCGAGATCCACGGGTCCTACACCCTGTTCGGGTTCGAGACGGCGGTGCGTATCCACAACATCGTCGCTCGGGCGTTCATCATCCTCATCGTGTTCGCCATCTTCTGGCACATCGCGACGTGAGCATGGCGCCAGTACATGCCCACCGGCGATCGGTCGCTCGTCACCCAGGGCCGGTACTACGCATACGGGATCTTCAAGGGTGAGGATCACCCGTACCGCAAGTCCGAACTGACCAAGCTCAACCCGCTCCAGAAGATGACGTACCTCGGCTTCAAGATCCTGATCGTTCCGATCATGGTCACGACGGGCCTGTTGTACGTGTTCTACAACTCATGGTCATCCGCCTGGCCCGGCGGTCTGGCCTTCGTTGCGATCATTCATGCACTCGGTGCGTTCATTCTCGTGATCTTCCTCATCGTCCACGTCTACATGACGTCGACGGGGGAGACCGTGACGAGCAACGTGACGGCGATGATCATCATCATCGCCCTCGATCTCCTGAAATACCCGGACATGTTCTTCTCGATCGAGACGTCGCGGGAGATTGCGTTCTGGATGTGGCTGGTCGGATCGATCGGGATCTACGTAGCGGCATTCGTCGTCCTGCCAAAGATCTACCGCAGTGACGCCATCGAGTTGTCACACGCCAACTTCGGGTGGTTCATCCCGCCCGTGGCGAAGCTGCTCATCCCCGTCGCCGGTTTCGAACTCGCCATGCTGTACAGCGATCGCTTCGAACTGACCTTCGGGCTCTCGATCACCAGCTTCGGGATTGGTTTCTTCCTGTTCCTCTTCGTCGGCTCGCTTGTCTATCACCACTACGTCCTCGAGTCGCTCCCGGTCAGCAGGTTCGCAGCCACCTCGTTCATCGCGATCGCTCCGATGGCGATCATCGCTGTGGCTCTGTTCAAGATGATGCATCTCTTCGAAGCGGGTACACCGCTCGACATCGACGCACACGCCATCGAAGCCGTCTCCGTCCTTGGGATCCTCGCGGCGTGGGGCTTCGCAGCATGGTCGTTCGTGATGGCGGTCATCATCGTCATCGCCTATCTCCGCCATCTGGACCTGCCCTACGCACTCTCGTGGTGGGCGTACACCTTTCCGCTCGGCTCCCTCGGCGTTGCCACCGGCGGCGCGTGGAAGGTGAAGCGGGTTCGAGAGTATCCGCTGGTTCTACATCGGTGTCATCGTCGCTCTCTTTGCAGCATGGATCACCGTTGCAGTGAGAACGGTACGAGCGATGTGGTCGGGAAAGGTCTTCGAGTCGCCGCACCAGCGCCTTCCGGAGACTCGATACGCCCGGTAGGGTCCGATCATGGTGAGTAGCGACGCAACGACCGTGGCCGAGTATCTCGCGGAGATCTCCGAAGATCGGCGCGAGGATGTCGAGGCCGTTCGCGATCTTGTCCTCGAGAATCTACCGGACGGCTACGTCGAGACCATGCGGTGGGGGATGATCACGTACGAGGTGCCCCTCGAGACGTTTTCGGACACCTACAACGGCAAGCCGCTCATGTTCATCGCCCTTGCGGCGCAGAAGCGCCATCTTGCTCTCTATCTGACGAACGTGGCATTCGTTCAGGGCGGCGAAGAGGCCTTCAAGACGAAGTATCTCAAGACCGGCAAGAAGCTGGACATGGGGCGATCGTGTCTTCGCTTCAAGAGCGTCGACGATCTGGCGACGGAGGTCATCGCTGAGTCCATCAACTCGATGCCGATCGACGAGTTTGTCCGTCAGTACGAGGTCTCGCGCACTGCTCGCTGAGCGGCTTCAGGTGGTCCGCTGAAGAGTGAGGATCACGACGCTCGGCTCGAGAGCGACCAGGGCGTGGATGAGATGGGCATCCATGTGGACCCAGGAGCTCGGATCGATCTCCACCACCTGGTCGTCGAGGGTCATCTCGAGGCGGCCCTTGATGACCTGGACGACCGCCGGCACGGTGGCGGCGTGATCGGTCAGTTGCTCGCCCGTGTCGAACGCGAACAGGACGACACGCAGCCCGTCGGCATTGAACACGACTCGACTGAGGGTTCCGTTCTTCGGGATCTCAACTTCGTCGAGAAGGTTCGCCAACACGGTGAAAGAGGGTTGATCTGTCATACGCCGACCCTACCAGCGCCACATCAGGCGTCGAGCCGATCGATCACAGTCACTCCTGGCCTCTGCATCGAATCCATCTCCGGGAGCGCTTCGGTTACCTCTGACAACGGGATCCTGCGGGTCACCAGGCGTCCCGGGTCGAGGCGTCCGTCGATGATCATCTCCATCATCTCCGGATACCGATGCGCCGCCATACCGTGACTCCCGAGTACCTCCAGCTCACGGCCGATGACTGTTCCCATCGGAATCAAGGTCTCGTTCTCTGGCAAGAGGCCGACCTGCACGTGGCGTCCTCGGCGCCGCAGCGACTCGATCGACGTTGAGACGACGACCGGATTCCCGATCGCGTCGATGGAGAGGTGAGGCCCGCCGTCCGTCGCTTCCTTCAACGCCTTCGACATCTTGATCGCGTCCGGATCGTGGACCATCGTCTTGGCGCCGAGCGAGCGAGCGAGCTCCCTCGCCCCGCTGTCCGGGTCGACCGCTACGACGTTTGCGCCATAGGCCTTAGCGATCATGATTGCTGCGAGACCGACACCGCCGCATCCATGGACCGCAACCCACTCATCCGCGCCAACCCTGCCCTGATCGACCACTGCCCGGAAAGAGGTCGCGAAACGGCATCCCAGGGTCGCGGCGGTCACGACGTCGACCTCCGGCGGAATGGCTACGAGGTTCCTGTCGGCGAAGCGGAGAGCGACGAGCTCAGCGAAAGAACCCCAGCCGGTGAAACCCGGTTGGAATTGTCGCTCACAAACCTGTTCATTACCGTCCCTGCATTGTTCACATTTGCCGCAACCCGCGACGAATGGGACCGTCACGCGGTCGCCTATCTGCCACCGTGTCACGTCGGAACCGACGGCGACGATCGTGCCCGCGAGTTCATGCCCCGGTACATGCGGGAGCACGATGTCCGGGTCATGGCCCATCCACCCGTGCCAATCGCTCCTGCACAGACCGGTCGCCTCGACGTTGACCACCACGCCGTCCGGCTCAGGAGCGGGACCCGGCAGCTCCTCGATGGTGATCGGTCCCTGGAACTGGGTGTAGAGAGCGGCCCTCATGCCTGCTCATCCAACACCGCGGTGAGCACGTCGAAGCTCGCTTGGACTCCTTGTGCGTGAGCCTCAGCCGACTTCGCATCCCCGGGAAGACCCACATGGTTGAAGACCAGAAGGCATCCGGTCTCCGTCTCTCGAAAGTCAACCGTGACCGCCTCGTCGATCGAGTCGAGACACGGGCGGTTGTAACCGACGTCGGCGTCCCAGTGCAACGTGTAGACGAGACGGCGGTTCGGTTCAATCTCCAGGTACACGCCACGCATCGCCCGTTCGTCACCCGGCCACGAATCATCGTCGGGATCGGCGGTAATCGCGATGCGGTAGCGTCCGCCAACCCGCAGATCGATCTCGGCATACGGCTGGGATCCGAGGCCTGCCCACATCCACCGTGCAGCAAGGTCGGGTTCGGTGAACGCCGCGAAGAGCCTCTCCGGCGGATGACCGAAACATCGCGAGATCCGCACCATGATGCCGTCGTGGATCTCGACGCCCATGTTGGTCCGCCTCTCTGCTCGATTGCCGACGCCATCGTATCGTTTCAGAAGCGCCCCCGAATCCCGCCGACACCCCGCTCGTGGCTTCCCACGATGGGGGAGTGGAGTGCAATCTCGCCGCTCGACGAGTCACCTGCAACAATCCGCTCGTGCAAGGCCCAACTCGCATCGCCTATGCCGCAGGACGGCATGCATCGATCGCCCTCGTGGGTGCTACTGCAGCAGTTGCTCTCATGTATGCATCGACACCATTCCTCATCCCAGTAATCGCCGAGCGGTACGGTGTTTCCGAAGGTGCCGTCGGTGCAGTTTCGGTCGCCCAGGTCGGAGCGTTCGCTGCCGCGAACTTCATCCTGCCGCGTCTCCTGACGCCAAATGGGCGCATCCTGAGAATCGCGGCGGCCGTTCTCCTCGTCCTGAACATCGCCAGTGCCGTACCGAACATCTACGGGGTCCTCGTTGGCATCCGATTGGTTGCGGGTTTCGCCGCCGGCGCGATGACGTGGCTCACCTGGACCAGCGCGATGCAGGAGAGGACGTCGATGGCGGCCGTAGCGTCGACGGGCCCCTTGACCGTTCTCATCGGGGCCCCATTCGTCGCCTTCGTCGCCGGATACGGCGACCGGGCCGTCTACATCCTGATGGCGCTCGCAACGATCCCGGCCGTCCTGCTGACCGCCCAGGTCACGGGGGAGCGACGCACTCGTGGCCTGGTAAGTCGCTCTCGATCGAACCGAATCCTGCTAGTCGCCCTCGCCGGTGCAACGCTGTTCGGCTCGGCTCTGTTCATCAATGAGACACTCGTCGCTCGGGACGTTCACGGCCTGTCGAGCATGGCAGCATCCCTGGCATTCAGCATGAACGCCGCCGGCGGCCTGCTCGGCGCTCGCCTGTCTTCGCGACACCGGCGACCGGGATGGATGATTGCCTCGATCGCACCTGCCGCCGTCATGACCGTGATGGGACCACCCGCGTTCTTCTTCATCGGCATGACGTGGTGGGGGTTCGCGTTCTGGATGTCCATACCCGGAGTTCTTCAGATGCTCTCCGATCGGTCGCTCTCTCCGAGTGAACGAGCAGGCGATGCGCAGGGTCTGATGGCTATTGGCCGTTCCATCGGTCCGGTTCTCGGCGGTGCCTTCGTCGACATTGGGAGTCTCGTAACGCTCGCAGTCGTGTCGGCCGTCGGTCTCACTGCGTCCGGTGCGATGGTCATCGGTGTCCAGGAGGGTCGCGAGCACCTACCGCCCACGGATCCACGAACGGTCTAGGCCGCGTCCATCAATGCGGATGATGTCAGCGGAAGAAACGATCCGCGATCCGACGGACGGTTGTTGCCGACCGCTGCGTTGTCTGCATGCCAAGCGCCCTCATCACCCTTCCCTCGCTATGGGCCGACTCGCGGCGGGGTCCGACGTGTGACCAGTACACCTCGCGGCCGATCACAGCGAGACGGTCATTGCCGCTTGTTGCGGCGACAAGGCGTTCGACATCGCCCGGGTCGGGAACAGACGGAAGAAACGAGATCTCGAGATTGGCTTCTTCTCCACCGAAGGGCCTGACGTCCGCGACGGCAGCGATCTCGGTGGCGCCCCGAAGGTAGACGGGCACGTCGAATCCGAGTCCTTCCGACAGAGCATCTTCCAATCGCGCGGCGATATCGTCGGAGTCGGGAGCCTCGAAGATGACGTTCCCCGATGCGATGTACGTAGCAACGCTCTCGAATCCCGCTCCTTCCACGATCGCTCGCAGTCGGTCCATCTTCACGTGTCTCGGCGGTGTGTTGATCGCCCGAAGGAGCGCGACGAAGCGTGGCATCTACCAGTCAGTCCCAGACCGTGGCTACGAGTCTTCCGGGCGTCTCGCCCGCTTCGCCGATCGCGTGCAGAGCACCGATCTCGCTCAGCGGTCCAGTCTCGGCGAGAGAGATCTTCAGAAGGCCGTAGCTGAGCATCGCAGCGAGCGCATCAAGACCCGCGTAGTCGGGTTCGACAAGCATCCATGCGCCCGTGACGTTGGCCTCTGTCAGTTGTTCCTCGGAAGGCAGATCGTTGGGAGATGAGAGGACCACGAGACCACCGCCGTCGCTCAACGTGCGGAGCGCCCGAACTGGAGAGTCGTCGGAGCCAACAAGATCGAGAACGGCGTTCATGTCCGCGGCGAGGTCGGCGAAATCTTCAGCGTCGGAATCGATGGCATGGTCGACTGCGAGATTCTTGAGCACATCCTGTCTCGCCGAGACCTCGGTTGCCCAGACTTCCGCCCTTCGAGCCTTGGCGATCTGCACTGCAAGCTGGCCCACGTTGCCGCCCGCACCATGGATCAGCACGCGATCGCCCTGTCCGACG
>JAMBLK010000008.1 GCA_023336855.1 Actinomycetes bacterium | reverse complement strand
TCAACGAAGCCTTCGCGTCCGTCGTCGGTGCCTGGTTACACGACACCGGAGCCGACTGGGGTCGGGTGAACGTCAACGGCGGAGCGATCGCCCTCGGCCACCCCCTCGGTGCGTCCGGGGCACGGTTGATGACGACGCTCGTTCACGAGATGGAGCGTACCGGTACGCGGTACGGGCTCCAGGCGATGTGCGAAGGTGGAGGCACCGCCAACGGCACGATCCTCGAACTCGCTCGCTGATTACGTTCGGTTCCACAACGCGAAACGGACACCCGAAGGTGCCAGCCCCGTCAGAACGAGAAGAACTCAGCCTTCGTCGGCGGTGTCCTCCAACTCTTCCTCTTCGACCTCTTTTTCGTGGTGGTCCTCGCTCATCAGGAGGAGCTCAACCATGGCTTTCGCGTGGTAGAAGTTCAGCTTCGGTGCCTCGAGCGGGAACCTGTGCCCGGTCTCGAGATCTTCGAGCACCACGGTGCGAACGGTGACCCGCTGGTGGACCTCAACGCCGAGTTTGTTCCGGTCGATCTTGGCGAGCGGGTCGACGTGATAGCCGTAGGTCTTCATGCCGAGGAGGTACACCTCGGTCGGGGACACAGCGACGCAGATCCGGGGAGGGAGATCCTTGCCGAGGCCCACGAGTGCCTTGCCGGCCGCAGCGCCGCCGGCGACACCGAAGGCGCTTCCCCAGTTGTTGCCACCGGACGCGGCACCGCCGGCCATCGATCCGGCCGCTGCACCGGCTCCCGTGGCAGCCGCGGTTCCTTTTGGTTGGAACTCTGCAACATCGTTGATCGAATCGTCACCGGTTGCCTCGATGGCGGCCTTCATGAGCTTCGCTTCTTTGGACATAGGTGACCCCTCTAATCGCTTCCTCTGTCAGGAGAGCATACCGATGGGTGCGATCTTCTCCCCAGCCTGTGGAGCGTTCCGTGGATAACTACACGCGTGTAGTTTCCAGCTCCCAGCGCACTTAGACGAATGAGATAGCGCCATGGCCGGAGTACCGAGTACTTGGTACTGAGTACTCAGTACCCGATCCGCGGAACGCAGATCGACTACCGATAATTCAAGGTCATCGCGAAGCCGACGCCGATCATCGCCAGACCACCGAGCAGGTAGAGATTCGACGTCCCTCCCGGCAGAACCCCCATGTAGTTGATCAGGATCACGACGATCCCGACGGCCATGAGGCCGAACATCGTGGCGACGTACCAGGTCGGTGATGCGCCCTTGTCCGCTACCTGGCTGACGGCAGGCTTCTTGGGTGGGGTCGGTCGCTTGTTGGCCTTCTTACGGCCTTTCGAAACTGGCATGGGTAGAAGCGTAGCCATTCGCGGCTCTCATCCCAACGAGAGAACTGTCACCGTTATGTGGTCTCTTCGGTACGCTGAGTCATCATGGACGAGCCGATGAACAACCCGGTGGAGCAGCCGACCCCTCGATCGACGGGGGTTCTGACCCGTATCGTTCGGATCGTTGGGTGGACGAGCATCGTCGTCGGCGTCCTCATTCTCGGGTTCGTTGCCCAGCAACTGTTCGTCACGACCTGGTTCGCTCAACAGAACCAGACCGCTCTCACCGAGGAGGTCGAGGAGCGCTTCGCCGCGGCTGAGACCACCGAGATCGAGTACGTCCCGCAGGTGTCCGTCACGAATCCAGGAGACACGAACGCCGGTACCGGTGGAACCATCGTCGAGGGCGGTAGCGGTTCGGTGACCGACGAGGATGCCCCGCTCTCCCCCCAGAAGAGGTCGCTCCTCGTCGAGTCGACTCCCGAGCCGGGGGCGGCGTTCGCCGTGATCCGGATCCCGACGATCGACCGGCTCAAAGACGGGTGGGTTGTCGTCGAAGGCGTAGAGCTCCGCAATCTGAAGAACGGTGCCGGCCACATGCCCCGCACACCTCTGCCCGGCCAACCGGGCAACGCGGTGATCTCCGGTCACAGAACAACCTATGGCGCCCCGTTCCACGAACTCGACGAGTTGAATCCAGGCGACACGATCGAAGTGGACACTGTGCTCGGAACGCACGTCTACGAGGTTCGCGAGACGATCATCGTTCAGCCGTCCGAGCTGTGGGTCACGGAGCCCCGCGATGGGGCATGGCTGACGCTCACGACGTGTCACCCGAAGTTCTCGTCGAGACAGCGGCTCATCGTGTTCGCTGAGCTGATCGACGGTCCAAACTGGGAGACGATCTACGCATGAAACAGTGGTTTGTTGGACTACCCGGGCCGATGCCCCTCAAGGTCGTGGTCGCCGCCATTGTGGTGTTCGTGGCGCTCGTGTTGCTGTTCTTCGTCTACGACTGGATCGGGACCACCCTGCTCGATAGTGGTGGCACGATCGGATGAAGGTCCTCGTCGTCGACAACTACGACTCGTTCACCTACAACCTCGTGCAGTACTTCGGCGAACTCGGTGCCGAGCCCATCGTGGTGAGGAACGACGAGCTTTCTCCGGCCGATGCGGCGAGGTTGAAGCCTGACCGACTCGTGATCTCTCCAGGGCCCGGAACACCCGACGACACGGGGTACTCCGTGGACTACCTCCACACGATCGGAACGGAAGTGCCGACACTCGGTGTCTGTCTCGGGCACCAGACGATCGTGACTGCCTTCGGTGGAACGATCGGACGCGCCCCCGAACCGAGACACGGCAAGGTATCCGTCATCGACCATGACGGGAGGGGTCTGTTCGAAGGTCTACCACCCCGATTCGAAGCCACTCGCTATCACTCTCTCGCTGCGACACACGTGCCGGAGATCCTGGAGATCACATCAACCTCGGAGGACGGTGTCATCCAGGGCGTCCGGCACCGGGATCTCCCGATCGAAGGGGTCCAGTTCCACCCCGAGTCGATCATGACGGGAGTGGGGAAAGAGTTACTCGCGAACTTCCTCGGGCGGTAGGAAAGCAGCCAGCCGCCAGCCGCCAGCTTCCAACAAGACCAGCGCGAACCTGGATCGGAAACAACTTCTTGCTGGCAGCTCGTAGCTGGCAGCTGGTAGCTATTCCGCTATCCGGTACACGCCGGCCTCGTCCCGGCTCACCAACTGCTCAGACATCAAGTCTGCGAGGGCCGTCTCTACCTGGGTCGTCGGGAAACCGGTCTGTTGCACGATGTCGAGGAAGATGGCATCACCTCTCACGAGGGACCGGACGATGGCGCCGCGTAACTGTCGAGCGGATCCCTCGAAGCGACCCTGAGCGGGTGTCGGCGTGTAGGAAGTCGGACCCGAGCACCAATCCTTGACCGGGCAGCCACCGCATCGAGGAATCTTCGAGACGCATGTTGTCGCGCCGAGATCCATCATGGCCTGGTTCCAGTCTGCGGCGGGATCCCCGAGTGCAGCGACCGCCGCTGTGTGGAGGGGGGCTCCGTTGAGGGGCTCTCCATGCCAACGGCTCAAAACACGTCGCAGGTTCGTATCAACGGCCGGCACCCTCGCGCCGAAGGCGAAAGAAGCAACAGCCGAGGCCGTATAGGGGCCGACACCGGGGAGTTCGACGAGCGTTGTCGGGGTTGTCGGCCATCCATCGGCCGCGATCGTCCTGGCAGCCTCGCGAAGGCGAAGGCCACGGGAGTTGTATCCGAGGCCGGTCCACAGACCGAGAACCTCCTGAAGATTGGCAGCGGCCAGCGATTCGACGGTCGGGAACCGGTCAATGAACCGGTTGTAGAAGGGGACTACCCGCGAAGTCTGGGTCTGCTGCAGCATCGCTTCCGAGACGAGGATCCGATAGGGGTCCGTCTCTCCCCGCCACGGGAACGATCGCTGCTCCGTGCGATACCAGGAGAAGAGAGCAGCGTTGCGTTCCTCCTCGATGAGGAGCGTCATCAGGGCGCTGCGGTCGTTGTTGTCGGAGGTGGGCCGGTGGAGACGACGAGGTCCACCGTCGAGCCCTTGTCCACGGTCGCGTCCTTGCCCGGGTTCTGGGATACGACAATTCCGTCGGGGACGGTGTCACTTGCCACGCCGGTTTTGGTAGCGACGAGGCCTGCAGCGTTGATGGCGGCGGTTGCATCGGCCTCGGTCCTCCCGACAACGTCCGGCACCGTGACCTGCTCGATCTCGCCGATGAAGACTGCCACCTGGCTGCCGTCGTTAACCGTTGTCCCCTGGGGCGGATCCTGGGCCGCGACCAGTCCGATATTCGGGTCGCCGGGTTGTAGAGGCGCGGGACCAGCGACGACGACGTCCAATCCGTCGTTCGCCCCGGCGGTTGCCGCCTCGGCTGCGGTCATACCCGTGAAGTCGCGGACTGTGACCTGTTTGAGAACACCGATCGTGACGCGCACCTCCGTGCCGGAGTCCACCGTTTCCCCGGCACCCGGATCCTGCGTGGCGACGCGACCTTCGAGTCCGCTCGCCGCAGTTACCTCGGACGTTCCGTTCTCGACGAGCACCAGATTCGCCGCCTCTGCCGCGGTGTTCGCTTCGCCGACCGTCTTGCCCTCGAGGTTCGGGACTGTTGTCGGCTCCGGGCCCTCCGACACCCACACGGTGATCGTGTCATCTCGGCCGACGACTCGCCCGGCTTCGGGGTCGGTCCTGGTGGTGAATCCTTCAGCGATGTCTGGAGAGAACTCCTGGTCTGTCACGACGTTCGTGAATCCTGCTTG
>JAMBLK010000007.1 GCA_023336855.1 Actinomycetes bacterium | reverse complement strand
TTCACGAGGTCGTGGTTGAACAGCGCATCATCGTCCTCGGCATCCAGCGCCAAAGCACCCTCGTAGGCCTCGAGCGCTTCCTGCCATTGCTGGATGGTCTGCTGGGGATCTTCGAACTCCGTCTGCTCGCCCCGCCGGTAGAGCGTGTTGCCCAGATTGTAGTAGGCCTGGTTCTGGAGACCGAGGTCTTCGCTGGCCAATGCAGCGCCGAAAGACTCGGCAGCGGCGTCGAACGCGCCGTTCTTGTAGGTTGCTGTACCCACGTTGAACTGCAACGTGGAGTCTTCCGGCTTCCTCGCCAGCGCCTCCTGGTACTGCTCGGTTGCGGCTTCGAACTCGCCGTTCTGATAGGCCTTTGCGGCGTCCTGCTGGGATGCCTCTCCTTGCACCGCCGAGACGGCCAGCATCAACAACACGAGTGGCACCGCTGGGTGGACCTCACGACGTCCGGCCGTCATCACCTTGGCCCTCGCCGCACGCGGCGTTCGTTTCCGATCGCTCAATCCATACTCGAGGGCGAGCAGAATCAGAGCTGCCAACAGCGGCCACTCGAAGCGCTCCAGCGGGACCTGGTGTATCCGCTGGGCGAAGTCGGTCTCCGGCACGAGGCTGAGCTTCTGCTGGTAGATCGCTTCGAGGCCCTCAGCTTGCGTGCCCAGTGGTTCGTAGGCGCCGCCGGTGATCTGGGCGATCTGCGCGAGCATCCCTTCATCCAGCCGAGACATGACCACCTGGCCCTGTTCGTCCTTCATGAAGGTCCCACCGCCGCCGCGACTGGTCACCGGAATCAGCTCGCCCGCGGGCGTACCCACACCGACGGTGTGAATGATCATCCCACGCCCGGCTGCATCCTTGGCCGCCGAGAGCGCTTCGCCCTCGAGATCTTCACCGTCCGTGATCAGCACCAACATGCGGTGGTTGGCGTCCTTGTCGAAGGCAGCTTCCGCGGCACGAATCGCGCTGGCGATGTCCGTGCCGCCACGCGGCATCAGTGAGGTGTCCAACGTGTTCAACGACTGACGAAATGCGTCGTAATCCAACGTCAACGGGCACATCAGGAACGCGCTGCCGGCGAACGGGATGAGGCCAACGCGATCACCCTCGAGCTTCGAGACGAAGTCGAGAATCCCAAGTCGTGCCCGCTCGAGCCGATAGGGCTGGACATCATTGGCCATCATGCTCTTCGAGGTGTCGACCGCCATCAGGATGTCGATGCCCTGGCGGTGTGTCTCCTCCCAACGGAAGCCCATCTGCGGCCGCGCGAGGGCGACAAACAGGCAGAGCACGGCTGCGACCAGCAAGGCGAACTTGGCGTGCCGCCGCTTCTCTGAGACGTTGGCGGTGAGCTGCTCGACGAGGTGCGTTGCAGCGAAGTGCTGCAACAGGGCGCTGCGCGAGCGCAGGACGTGGCGATAGAGCCAGCCGAGCCCCACGCACACCGCCAGACCAATTAACAGAACACCGGTGTATTCGAATTGCATCGTATCTCTCCTTGTTCATCACGGCAGACGGCGGTAGCGCGTCTGCCCCAGCGACAGCTCCACTCCCAGTAGAAGCAGGGCCGGCAACAGGGCCATACCGAAGATCTCGTTGTGATGGGCGAAGTTCTTCATCGATTGCGTGGTCGTCTCGAGTGCGTTGATCTCGTCGTAGATTCCGGCCAGCGAATCGGTGTCCGTGGCCCGGTAGTACCGGGCGCCGGTCATGGTCGCGACCTTGGTGAGCGTTTCCTCGTCAATGTCGACCTGCGCCATGACGAGCTGGCGCTGACCGAGGTGATCTTGGACGGGAATCGGCGCTTCGCCGCGGGTACCTGTACCGATCGTGTAGACCTTGATGCTCAGAGCCTCTGCAGCTTCGGCGGCCAGCGTCGGCTGGACCTTGCCCGCGTTGTTCATACCGTCGGTCAGCAAGATCACGATGCGGGACTTGGCGTCCTGCTCGCGCAGTCGGTTCACACCAGACGCGATCGCCGAACCGATGGCTGTCCCATCCTCCACCATGCCGATCTGCACTTGCTCGAGGCGCTGCTGAAGCCAGTCGTGGTCGAGCGTCAGTGGGCTGACGAGATAGGGCCGGCCGGCAAAGGCAACCAGGCCGATGCGATCGTTGGGCCGGTCTTCGATGAACTTCGAAACGACGGCCTTGACGACCTCGATCCGGTTGACGGGCTTGCCGTCTATCTCGAAGTCGAGCGCTTCCATCGAGCCCGACACGTCGACAGCCAGCAGGATGTCGATCCCGCTCGCCTCCACCTCGGTCGTGCCGCGAACGAGCTGAGGACGAGCCAGACCGACGATCATCAGGCCCAGCACCAGCAGCCGGAGGGCAGACATCCATCTGCCGGCATGTGATTGGCGTGCGGCGCCGAGCCTGCGCGCGTTCGACACCGTCGAGTAGCGAATCGCCACCGCCTCGCCACGTCGGCCCCACCACAGCGCCAGGATCGGCAGCAACGCGAGCAGCCAGAGCATTTCGGGGTGAAGGAAACGGATCATGATTCACCTCCTGCGGCAAATGCCGGCACGTTCGCCGGCACGTGCGCCTGTGTCTTCGTGGTTGCCGAGCGCTTCCTCTTCTTCCGTTCGTTCTCCGGCCGTGGGCGGGTTTCATCGACGAAGTCCCACGCACTGCCATGCATGGCTTCCATCTGACCGACGGTGAGCTCACCGCGGGCGAACTTCGCCATGTCACAGTGACCGAGGAAGTCGCGCAGCCGCTCTGTGTGCTGCGCGAGCGGAGACGATGGTGCTTCGACGAGATCCCGGATCAACTCCTGGGTCGTGCAGTGGCTGACGCCCAGGCTGAAGCGCTTGTCGATGTAAACACGCACCGTTTCCGAAACGTGGTACGAGAACTGACGCGCCTGATCGGGATGCATCAACGCCCTGATCTTCTCAAGCTCATCGAAGGCGATCTCGTAGGCACGTCGGGCACGAATAGCAGTACGTCTGCGCAGCCACCGCCAGACAAGCGCCAGCGCCACCAGACCCGCCACTGCTGCGAACGCCACCCACAACAGGGCGCGCGACGCGGGCATGCCGATCGGACCGCGAATGTCTCGAATGTCTTCGTGGGGAACGCCGGCTCCCGACACTGCGGGCATCGCCTGCGCCGTGGCTACAGACGGCGCCGAGCTTCCGGGAGTCACAGCCGAGCCGCCTACGGCAGGCGGCACTGCGCTGCCGTCGACATCACCGGGCTCGAGTTCGGGAATCTCAAACGGTAGTTGGGAGGGCGCCGGCGGTGCCGGCGATTCCGGCTCCGCGCTCTTTTCTGAAGCCCAGACGAGGGACGCTGTACCGAGTAGGACAATCAGCGCCGTCCCGATGGCCCGCTCTTTGATTAATGCATACATCGCCACCGTCTCCTTTCGCGTTGACCGAAGAATGACATCAGGGTGGGCAGATAGGGCCCATGAGTGGAGAGCTCGAGCAGATCAATCCCCGATGAGCGGATTACGCGGCGAAGGTGGTCGCGGTCGCTTTGCGCCATGTCGGCAAAGGCGTGCCGCAGATCTGCGCTACGCGTGTCGAGCTCGACCTGCTCGCCGGTTTCCGAATCCTCGAGAGTGAGCAGCCCCACGTTGGGTAGCTTGTGCTCACGTGGATCGGTCACGGAGACAGCGATCACGTCGTGTCGCCGATTGGTCGCCTGGAGCTTGGGCTTCAGCGCGTCGAGCGTCTCGTTGAAGTTGCCCTGCAGACAGAAGTCCGAAACCAGGAAGGTCACCGCCCGACGTCGCCTCACGCGGTTCGCGAAGTCCAGAGGCGCCATCAGGTCGGTCTTCCGGCCTTGCGGCTCGAAGAACAGAATCTCCCGAATGACCCTCAGGATGTGGGTTCGGCCCTTGGCGGGCGGGATGTACAGCTCCACCGCGTCGGTGAAGAGGATGAGGCCGACCCTGTCATCGTTCCGAACCGCGGAGAAGGCGAGCACGGATCCCAGCTCCGCCATGCGTTCGCGTTTGCTTTGCGAACCAGAACCGAAGTCGCCTGACGCAGAGACGTCGATCATCAGCAGGATGGTCATCTCCCGCTCCTCGACGAACTTCTTTACGAACGGGCTGCCCGTACGCGCGGTGACGTTCCAGTCGATGCTGCGCACCTCATCGCCGGGCACGTACTCACGCACCTCATCGAAGTTCATTCCGCGACCCTTGAAGACCGATTGGTACTGACCTGCGAGCGAGTCATCCACCAGACGCCGAGTCCTGATTTCGACCTGGCGCACCTTGGTCAGGATTTCTCGTGTGAGTTGAGTATCCATGGGGTGGGTGCCTTTCTACAGCATCGATCGAAATCGCTCAGGGGACCGGTACGGTGTCGAGAATGGTCTGCACGATGTGCTCGCTGGTCATCGCTTCGGCTTCGGCCTCGTAGGTGATGCCGACCCGGTGTCGCAGCACATCCATCGCCACCGACTTGACGTCCTGCGGCGTGACGTAGCCACGACCGTCGAGATAGGCCAGCGATTTGGCGGCCGACTTGAGACTCAGAGTTGCACGGGGGGATGCGCCGAGTTGGATGAACGGCTCTAACCCAAGGTCGTACTCTTGCGGATCGCGCGTCGCGAAAACGAGCGAAACAATGTAATCCTTCACCTTGTCGTCCATGAACACCGCGTGGACCACGTTGCGGGCACGCACGATGTCTTCGGCATTGACCACAGGATTGACTGGCGTCGATCGTTCGAAGATCTCGGCCACATCCAGGATCACGCGCTCCTCTGAGACGCTCGGGTAGTCGACGACGACCTTGAGCATGAACCGGTCGACTTGCGCCTCCGGCAGCGGATACGTGCCTTCCTGCTCGATGGGGTTCTGGGTTGCCATCACCAGGAACGGCTCGGGTAGCTTGAAGGTGTTCTTGCCGATCGTGACCTGGCGCTCTTGCATCGCCTCGAGGAGTGCGCTTTGAACTTTTGCCGGCGCGCGGTTGATCTCGTCTGCCAGGAGAAGGTTCGAGAACACAGGGCCATGCTTGACCTCGAATGTGCCCTTGGTAGCGTTGTAGATGTCGGTCCCGACCACATCAGCCGGGAGCATGTCTGGAGTGAATTGAATGCGCTTGAAGCCGAGGTCGATGGCCGAGGCCAGCGTCTTGAGCGTCAGCGTCTTCGCCAGTCCAGGCACGCCCTCGAGCAGAATGTGACCGTTCGAGAGCAGGGCGACCATCAATCGGTCGACGAGTTGTTGCTGTCCCACGATCACACGCCCGATCTCCTGCCTCAATGGGCTGACCCATGCCGAGCTCTGTTGCACAGCCTCGTTGATGGCCTGGATCGTGGCGTGTTGCGGGACCGAGGGAGGAGGCGCAGGCGCACCATAGCTCGTGTCGTG
>JAMBLK010000006.1 GCA_023336855.1 Actinomycetes bacterium | reverse complement strand
GATTCAGGCCGAGGGGGAGGAAGAGCCCTGTCAGCACGGCCGCTCGGGCGTCCTAGTCCTCGACCTCTTCGTCCTGGTCTTCTCCGCCCTCTTCCGTCGATGGCTCGACGGTGTCGTCCTCGTCAGAGTCGGCAGGCGCACCATCGCCATTCGCCCCTTCTGAGGGATCCGGTTCAGCCGACTCAGATGCGGCGGAGGTTTCGGTCTCCGCAGCCGGGTCGACGGCAGGCTGTGGATACTGCGCAGCCGCGTCGCTCACGGCTTGCTTCGACTGCCGTTTCCCGAGAACGATCGCTGCAACGATCGCTGCCACACCAACGACGAGCACGACGCCGAGAACGATCCAGAGCCACCAGAGGCTGCTGCCGCCGAACTCGGACTTCGCGTAGATGTCCTTTTCACCACCGAGGATCGGGAGATCCCATCGGAGGCGTCCGTCGGCCAGGACCTCGTCGGCATTGTGCTCGACGACCGTGCCCGGCAAGCCGAGAATGAAATTCGCCGAGAACAGATCGCCGGTCAGAGCGGACGGGTCGAGACCGATATCTCCCAGGTCCTCCTCGGGCGCGGAGACCTTGGCCGTCAACTCAGCCGTCTCGTCGTCCATCGTGAAAGAGAAGTCCTGGAACAGCGGATCCTCGGAATCCGACACTCCCGATAGTTCGTCCATCGCTTCGTTGACGTTGGTGAACTCCGTGGTGACACCCGTGAAGGTCATGTCGCCTTCTGTTCGGACCGTTGCCTCGCCGTCGTCTGCACCGAGGTCCAACTCTCCGAACAGATCGTCCACGCTGCCACCGGTCGATTCGATGATCCCGAGGAATTCCTCGTCGAGACCGAACTCGAAGGCTGCTGTGCCGGACTGATCCTCGTTGATGTCGACGATGACGTTCATCTCCGCGCGACATGCGACCGTCAGCAAGGCGATGCCGGCGATGAGGAGGAGTAGCTTCTTCATGTGGTGCTCCAGGGGGATCGTGGTTGACAGTGGCGATGGTAGACCCGCGACGCTCCACCGGGTGCATATCCTCAGGATCATGGTTCCCGAGGCTCAGCGGCTGCACTCGACACTCGTGTCGGCGTTCCCTGCCTATGTGACGGCGGTGTTCACCGAGCGTGGCTACCCACTCAACCGGACGATGGCGGTCGCGATAGAGGAGGCGACCGCCTTCCTGGATGTCGAACTCGCCGTTGTGCTCGAACAGGAGTACCAACAGCAACGCCGAAGCCCGCTCGAACTCTTCCGGGCAGCGCTCGAGATGCTGGCCCCGACGCTCGCCGGCGCGGGCATGTCCCGGGCGGCGACGGGACTCTCCACGGCGGAAGGTGACACGTACGGCCTCGCACCCGGTTCGTCGAGCGTTCTCGGATCCGAGGCACACGACGCCCATCTTGCCTGGGGTGCGGCAAAGGCGGCAGCGTTCGTGGCAGGGCGGTCGACGACACCGCGCGAGCAGGCGATTCTTCTGATGGCGGCCGACCGGGGAGAGCAGGATGTCCTCCTTCCACTGCTGGGGTCCCCCGGTGTTGAGTGCCTCGCAGCACGGAATCCCGCCGCGATCGCCACAGCCATCGAACAGCGGGCCGTGTTGATAGCGTTCGTCAACTTCGCCCACCGATCGGCCCGTAGCGCCGTCACGCGACTCGTCGAGGCCGACGTTCCGACCATCGTCTACGGAGACGGCATCGACGATCTCACGGAGACGGGGCTGCTTGCCCAGGGCATCCGAGCGGTGATCGAGAGAGACGTGTTCCTTGCCGATCCGGGGCGGTTCGTGCCGGTGATCACCTGATGTTCCTCGCCGACCGGCCACCGACCGGCCCTGCTCCGCTGCAGGTCACGAGCCGTAGCGGACTCTGATCGCGGCGGAGAGGTAGGCCGCGAGACCGGCCCCGGCTGTGTCGATGTTCTGCATGAATCGCGGGTCGGCCACGTACATGGTGCCGAGACCGGCGTGGATCTCGGGTGTGCATTCGTAGAACCACCTGCTGATGAGGTTCCGATGTGCATCGACGAGTTCTGCGGCGTCCTCAGAGTCTGCGGCGACGCCGGCGTCCATCAACGCCAGAAATCGCTGGTCGAGGTCGGCGGCCTCGGATCGCTGCCTCTGCCAGTCGGCCGGTGTGTACGAGCTGGTCCGACGCATCGACTCTTCGTAGGTGTCGGTCGTGGCCCACTGTTGGCGTGCCTCGTCGTCGTACTGAACCGGATCGAAGTCTCCAAAAGCCTCGAGTCGTTGTTCCGGTGTCATGGCGGTTCCTTCCTCCTCGGCGGCGATCGCGGCCTCGAGGTTCGAGATGATCCCTCTCAATCTGTCCATGTGGCGCTCGATGCGTCGTCGTGCGTCGACGAGCCTTCCGGTGGTTCCCGCCGGGTCGTCGAGGATCGCTGAGATCTCGTCGAGGCCGAGCCCGAGTTCGCGATACGCGAGAATCTGTTGGAGCCGTGCGATGTCATCGTCGCTGTAACCGCGGTACCCGTTCTGTCTCCGTTCCGAAGGGACGAGCAGCGCGATCTCGTCGTAGTGGTGCAGTGTCCGCACCGTCACACCGGCCATGCGCGCCACATCGCCGATGGTGGTCGTTGTCGTCATGATGTCAACCTAGACCCTCTCGTAACGACAGGGTCAAGTGGATTCCCATGCGATGCAGAGACCGGCGGTGTGATGGGTCTGAGGATGTCGTCGTCGATCGCGATCATCTGTGATCCGAACGCAGGTCCGATCGCTCCGACGACGATGCCCGTCGTACCAACAGCGAAGGCTGCAAGTGCGTGACCCGGTCCTTCAGCGAGGAGGTCGGGTCGGGGGACCCGTCCGATGCCTTCGATCCTTGCGATGGCCGCGACCTCGTCGATGGAGATCGACCTACGCTCCTAAGGCGTAGGAACGGCCATCGGTCATCGCGACTTCATCGCCGATCCAACTCGGTTCCTACCCCAAACCGCGTAGATCCGGCGTTCATGCTCGGATTTGCCGAATTCAGGGACTTCTTGCCCTATTGGCGGCACCCGCGGTGACTCCGGCGTGTTCCAGACTGCCTCATAGGAAGCGATGGTGCCGGACGGGAGGGGGGATCCCCGAGGTACCGGGGAGGCACTCATGATCAATTCGCACGACGTCTTGTGGGGGCAGACGCTCCTCTACACGGCGTACGTCGTGGTGATGATCTCGGTCATCATCTGGTTCGCATACTCGATTACGAAGGAGGGGAAGACCAGCAAGGTCTCGAAGACCTTCTTCTGGAGTTTCGTCGCTGTGCTTGTCGTTGTGGGGTTCTCCCTGCACCTCGTCACGTACAACACGATCCCGTGGGTGAAGCAGGATCTGCACCGGGGAGACACGGTCGCGGATCAGCAATTCGACATCGTCGTCGAGAACCACGAATTCATCCTCCCTGCGGAGGACATGGTCGTGCAATGCAACGAGTTGATCCTGTTCGACGTCACATCGAACGATCTGACGTATGGCTTCGGTCTCTTCCGTGACAACAACTCGATGGTCATGCAGATGCAGGTCGTGCCCGGTCACCGCAACGACATCCTGTGGAAGTTCGAGGAGAACGAGTCTCTCACGATCAGATCCACGGAGTACTCCGGTCCCGAAGGTTTCCAGATGATCATTCCGGATGCCGTCAACGTCGTTGGATGCTCGTAGGAGGCGAACGATGACTACTAACACTGCACCCACTTCGAGTTCCAAGCCCGGTTTCTTCACGACCCTGATCGATGGGAACGAAGGCGGCCTGAAGGCCAACGGACTCACCCCTGCGCAGAAACTCTCGCTCCGCTTCGTCGTCGTCGGGTTGATCTACTTCGGATTCGCCGCGATCGAGGGCATGCTGATGCGGATTTACCAGATCGAGATTATCTCGTTCATCGGCGTCGAGCAGTACTTCGGGATCCTGACGGCACATCCGCTGGTCGGGATCTTCGGATCGTCGTACATGATCGTGTTCGGAGCATTTCTGTTCGTCATTCCGTTCATGATGAAGAAGCCGCTCTGGAGCCTCAAGGTCGGGCAGGCCTCGTTCCTGCTCATCGCGATCGGGACGTTCACGTTCTGGTTCTCCGGGTTCATCTCTCACTACGCCGCCCTGTACACGCTGTACTGGCCGCTCCCTGCGGACTTCGATCAGTTCAGCGCCCTCGGCGGATCGTTCTTCATTGGTGGCATCGCCCTCGTGATGGTGGGTTCGTTGTTGTTCGTGCTGAACGTCTTCAAGTCGATCGCCTACACACCTGAAGGGTGGGAGCAGCAGCCAGCGGGGGCGCTGCTCTCGTCGGCGCTCGGTTTCACAGGACTCGCCAACCTGTTCCGCAAGGAGAAGAAGGAGCACCTCGTTCCGCTCCCCGTCGCTGCGATCGCCCGTGGATCGGTGGACGTAGCTCTCAACGCCATCATCATCACGTTCTCAGGCGTCCTGATCCTGGTTTACATGATCTGGCATCTGGCCGGCGTGAACCTCGCGGATACGGCGATAGACGCTCTCCTGTACAAGAACTGGTACTGGTGGGGCCTCGACCTTGTCGCCGACGGGCTCGTCCTCGTCTTCGTGGCCGGCACGTGGTATCTGCTCGCCACGCTGATCACGGGCAAGAAGCTGTTCATGCAGAACATCGCCCGGGCTGCATTGGCGGTCGAGTTGATCGTGTCATGGACCGTCTGGTCGCACCACCTGCTGTCCGATCAGTCCCAACCCGCTATCTTGAAGATCCTCTCGGGGGAACTGGTAACGGCCTTCGAGCTCATCACACAAGGGATAGCGATCTTCGTCACGCTCGCAACGCTCTGGATGGCCCGTCCTCTGAAGATGACGAACGAACTGAAGTTCCTGCTCGGTGGTCTCCTCGGGTTCGGGCTCGCGGTGCCTGCGGGGATCATGCAGGCCGACATGGGTCTCAACCGGATCCTCCACAACACCCAGTGGATCATCGGGCCGCACGTGCACGTTGCAATCATCGTGGGTCTCGGGATGACGCTGTATGCCGCCATCTACGCGCTCTGGCCGTTGTTGACGAACGGCGTGAAGCTCTATAGCCAGTGGATGGCGAACGTTCACTTCTGGGGCACGCTCGTCGGTGGCATCGGCATGGGAGCGTTCATGGGGATGGCGGGTCTGCAGGGCATGCTGCGACGCACGATCTACTTCGAGGGCGAATTCACCCCCTACATGTGGCTTGCGGGGATCTCGGGTGCGCTTATCCTGATCGGATTCGTCTTCTTCATGCTGAACATCATCATGTCGGTCGGACTCAAGGGCCTGCTCGGCATCTTCACGAAGTCGAAACTCGACACGAAGGACCTGGTTCCCACGGACTGATCCTGGACTGTCCCGGGCGGCGGTGTCAGCCGGCGCTGGGTCCGGGATCGATCGCGAGTGCCTCGTTTGGGCCGAGGCGAATCACTCCGGGTCCAATACCGGAACGTTGCTGATCGGTCGAGATCAGAAGCGTGAATTCATCCGGAGTCGACGTGCGCTTGGTCTCCTCGGTGAAGTTGACCAGCACGATGGTGCGTTCGTCCGCGTCTGCTCTGACGAATCCGAGAACGCCGTCCGGCAGATCGTCGATGAACTCGATCGAGCCTTTGTGTAGCGACGAGCGTGTCCCTCTGATTTGAAGGAGCTGCCGGTAGAGGTTCAGAATCGATGCAGGGTCGGAGAGTTGTGCCTCGACGTTACGTCGGCCGGCATCCTCGCCGAACGGGAGCCACGGCTCGGTGCCAGGGTCGGAGAACCCGTGGCCCGGGGCCGCGGTCCACGGCATCGGGGTCCGGCACCCGTCACGACTCATTCCCGGGACACGGAACTCCCACGGGTCCTGTCGTCGTTCCGGCGGAACGTCAGTCTCCGGGAGGCCGATCTCGTCTCCGTAGTACATCGTTGGTTGTCCTCGCAGCGTGAGGAGGAGCACAGCGGCAGCCCTGGCATTCCGGTGGCCGTACCGGGTGGCAAGGCGTTGCTCGTCGTGATTGCCGAACACGTGGTTGGGCCAGCCGTGCGTCGGGAGAGCGGCCTCGAGACCTTCCACGCGTCGGCGGATCTCGGCCGCACTCCAGTCGGACCACACGAGCGAGAAGTTGAACGGCATGTGGAGCTCGTCGCCATCGCCGTAGTAGGAGGCCCACTCATCCCAGTTGAAGATGTGGATCTCCCCGACGGAGAATCGATCGCCCGAGTACTCATCGAGAACCGAGCGAAGGTCGCGGAAGACGGCGTGGACGTCGGCATGGCCTTTCGCGTGGATGTGGTCCCACTTGTCATAGCCGCCAAACGACCTGAACTCGATGCCGTCCGTCGGTGCGGCGGCGAGCGGGTTGTCGGTGAAGTCCGGATCCTTCATGATGAAGTGAGCTACGTCGATACGGAACCCGTCGACACCGCGGTCCAACCAGAAGCGAAGCGTGTCGAACATGGCCGCCTTCAGGTCGGCATTCCGCCAATTGAGGTCGGGTTGCTCTGGAAGGAAGGAGTGCAGGTAGTACTGACTGGTGGTCTCGTCGAACGTCCAGGCCGATCCGCCGAACATCGACTGCCAGTTGTTCGGCACCGATCCATCGATCTTGGCGTCTTGCCACACGTACCAATCCCGTTTGGGACTCGTGAGAGACGATCGCGACTCGACGAACCATCGGTGCAGATCAGACGAGTGATTCGGAACCCAGTCCACGATCACTTTGAGATCTCGTCGGTGGGCTTCGGCGAGAAGGCGGTCGAAGTCGTTGAGGGAACCGAAGACCGGATCGACGTCGCAGTAGTCGGCGACGTCGTATCCGAAGTCGGCCATCGGTGATGTGTAGAACGGTGAAATCCAAACGGCGTCGACACCGAGCGTGTCGGAGAGGTACGCGAGACGCTCAGTGATCCCGTTGAGGTCGCCGGTGCCGTTGCCGGTCGTGTCCTGGAACGATCGCGGATAGATCTGATACACGACGGCCGTCTTCCACCACTCGAGTGTGGAATCTGCTGTTGTCATCGTCGGAACGGTAGTGCCGGGTCCACGCCGGTGCCCGTCGCCGGTCAGTTGCCGGGACCGCTCTGTCTCACGCCCTTGACTCATTCTTCGGGATGGGGACGTCGAACCATGCCCACCCGTAGGGACCGAGCGTGACGGATGTTCCATCAAGCGAAACTCCCGGTGCTCCGGCCAGGGTCGTTGCCGGTTTCGCTGCCATGTCGAGGGTGGCACTGACCATTGCCTCGGAGAAGTTGGCAACGACGAGGAGCGTCGAAGCGGGATCGGTGCGCTCGAAGGACAGGATGGCCGGGTCGGACACACGGATGATCTGGAACGCCCCATCGCTCAGGACCGGCGAGTCGGACCGGATCGCAAGCATCTCTCGCATCCAGCGTAAGAGGGAGTCGGGATCGTTGCTCTGGGCAGTCACGTTCACAGCGGCCGGTGAGTACTCCGAGGACGACACGATCGGCAGATAGAGGTCGACGGGGTCGGCGCTCGAGAACCCTGCCGACGGAGAGTCATCCCACTGCATGGGCGTTCGAACTCCGTCGCGGTCGTCGAGACGATGTTCGTCACCCATCCCGATCTCGTCGCCGTAGTAGAGGAAGGGGCTGCCGGGGAACGAGAGCAGCAGTGCGTTGAGCAACTCGATCTTGCGTCGGTCACCGCCGAGAAGCGGAGCGAGGCGTCGCCGGATTCCAACGTTCTTGCGCATCGAAGGATCGGGCGCATAATGCCGCCACATGTGCTCCCGCTCGTCCTCACTCACCATCTCGAGCGTCAGTTCGTCATGGTTGCGGAGGAACATGCCCCATCGGCACCCGTTGGGTATCTCCGGAGTTCGATCGAGGATGTCGATCACGATGCCGACGTCGCGTTTGGCCAACGCCAGGAAGAGCCGCGGCATCAGAGGGAAGTGGTAAGCCATGTGGAACTCGTCGCCGTTACCGAAGTACTCGACGACGTCTTCCGGCCATTGATTCGCTTCGGCGAGCAGCATCCGGTCGTCGAACTCGTTGTCGACCATCGATCGAAGACGCTTCAGATAGTCGTGAGTTTCGGGGAGGTTCTCGCCATCGGTGCCGTCCCGTTCGTACAAGTAGGGAACGGCGTCGAGGCGTAGCCCGTCGAAGCCGAGGGTGAGCCAGAATCGGATGACGTCCTCGATCTCGTCTTGAACGCCCGGATCATCGAAGTTGAGATCCGGCTGGTGATCGAAGAAGCGATGCCAGTAGTACGCCTCGGCGACCGGGTTCCACGTCCAGTTCGAATCGTGAGTGTCGGTGAAGATGACCCTCGCATCTGGATACCGGTCGGGTGTGTCGGACCAAACGTATCGGTTCCGAAGCGCCGATCCGGGTTCTTGTGCCTCCTGGAACCACGGATGCTGGTCGCTCGTGTGATTCACGATCATGTCCGCGATCACCCGGAGTCCGCGCCGATGGGCCTCGTCCAGAAAGCGCTGAACATCGGCGACCGTCCCGTACCGGGGGAGGACCGACCGGAAGTCCGATACGTCGTAGCCGCCGTCACGGAGCGGCGATTCGTAGAACGGAAGCAGCCAGATGCAGGTGACACCGAGCCATTCGAGATAGTCGAGCTTCCCGGTCAGGCCGGCGAAGTCGCCCACGCCGTCACCGTCAGAGTCGAAGAAGGCGTAGACGGGGACTTCGTAGAAGACGGCATCGACGAACCAGGGTGTGCTCACAGCGGCAGGCTACCGCTTATCCGAGTGCCCTACTGTCCGTGCCTTCGTGATCGTGATGGCGATCACGACGAGTGCGGTGCCGGTCAAGAACAATGCCACGGGAGCACCGAGGGAATCGCCGAACACGGCGAAGATGAGTTGGGGAACGAAGAGCAGCACCATGATCCCGCCGATGGCGAGCATGATGTCGTCGCGCTCCTTCACGGCGTAGACCATGAGGGCTCCAGCGGTAACAGCAGCGAATGCTGCTCCAAGGATGTCTCCCTCAACTGAGATGACCTGTGAACCGAAGGCGACACCGAGCGCCCCGACCACCTTCGCCGTCGAGGCGGGGGCGATGCGTTCGGAGCGTCCTGCTGCCAGGAGCGATGCGCCGATGACCCAGAGGATCGGTCCGAAGACGAGGGGAGAGACGTCGCCACTGGTAACCAGGGTCGTCGCGCTCATCACGGTGATGGTGATACCGAGGACGAGAGCGATCAGTTCGAGAGATCTTTGTCGAAGCGCCCACAAGGCTCCGCCAATGACAACGACGGTCAAACCGACGGCGACGCCGATCTCCTGGTCGACGAGACCCACCACATCGGATCCGAACAAGCCAGCGAACGCGCCCGCGGCGGCGGTTGCACCGAACCACATGACGTCGGTGAGCCTCTGAAGGGCGGGCACCTCGCGGGATCGGAGTGCCCATCCAGCGCCGAACATGGCGAGGGCGAGTACGGCGATCAGGGTGAGACGCCCGGCAGTACTCAGGTCTTCCCATGCGTTCTGGGCGATGAGGACCCCGGCGCCGACCGCTAGTGCGGCGCCAACGTAGCCGAGGCCTTCAGCGAGGAACCCCGGTCCCGGAACGGATTCGCCGGTCTCGAACTCGGCGATGGCATCGGCCTGATCGTCGCTGATGAGGTCTGCTGCCCTCCAGCGATCCAGGTCGTCGTGGAGTCGACCAGACATGACACACCTCCACCCCTATCAATACCTGATTAGGCGGTGCGGCGCAAGGGACCTACGAGCGGAACAGTCTGCGCAGGATGAATAGCGTGACGACTGCCGAGGCACCGATGATGGCGGCGACCCGAGCATCGACGGCGATGTCGGGCCTTCCTTCAACGGTTCCACCGAGGAGGAGGGCGATCCGTGAGTTCTTCGCATTGACCTTCGAGGCCACGACCAGACCAGCCGTAGTGTTGTCCATCGCTGCCTCTTCGGCGACGATGACCCCCGCTCCAGATTGATTCACCGTCGCATGCTCGGCATCGATGAAGATTGCGCCACCCTGCGTGATGTCGGCTGATCCGGAAGCGATGGTTTGGGCGCCTCCCTGTCGGATCGAGACCGTTTCGGCGTCGACGTGGCCGGCACCGCCCTGATTGATGTTCACGACTTCTGCCCGAACTTCCTCCTGGAAAGGTTCTGTCGGATTCTGCTGATCGGGCATGGTGTGGTCCTCGGGTCGCTGACCGGAATCCTATAGAGATGTAAGTACCTGTGTTTCGGGGGCACAATCCCGCTCATGAAACGACTGATGATTCTGCTGGCGCTCGTCTCCCTCATCGCTGCCGCCTGCTCGAGCGCTCCCGCAGCAGAGCCCGCTACGACCGAAACCTTTGCACCAATGGAGTCGACGACGACCACGACCGCTGTCGAGACGACGGTTGCGCCGGAGACCAGCACGAGTTCCACCACGTCCACGACACAAGCACCGGTGGTCGAACCACCGGTCGTTAAGACCATCCCGGCCGATGGCGATGTCGTCGACACCTACATGGTGGAGTTCGTCGGAACAGCGGATACGGCCGTTGAGGTCCTGGTGAACGGCGAACCGGTCGACGTCGATGCCCAGGGGACGTTCATCGTGATGCTGCCCTCGGACATCGGCGAGAACGAGGTCACCGTCGAAGCGATCGACGAAGATGGGAACACAACGGCCGTATCGACCACGTACATCTTCGCTCCTGAGGACGGCTGGATCGCGGCGGTCGGCGATTCGGTGATGCTCGGTTCGAAGGAAGAACTCGAGAAGCGCATCGGCCCGGGCACCGTGGATGCGACCGTCTCCCGGCAATTCTTTGATGCTCCCCGCCTTGTCCGGGATCTACTGGCCAGGCCGGTACCACCCCAGGTGATCATCATCGCACTCGGCACGAACGGAGCGGTGCAGGCCCGCCACTTCGACGAAGTGATGGAGATCGCAGCCGACGTCCCCCTCATGGTGTTCGTCAATGTTCACGTTCCTACCCGCAGTTGGGAAGCCACGTCGAATCGTGAGATCGCTGCCGGTGTTGAGCGATACGACAACGCGGTCCTCGTCGAATGGTTCACACCGACCGAGGGTCGATCCGATCTGTTCGCCGCCGACAATTTCCATCCGACGCAGGCCGGTCGTGTGATCTACGCCGAACTCGTCGCTGAGGCCATCTACCCCAACTGGGAGCCGCTCGACTCTTAGGCGCTGGTCCGGCCCTCGCTTCGAATGGCCGACTCGAGAGCGATTGTGATCATCTTGTCGAGAGAAGTCTGGCGGTCCTCGGCCGGCATCGCTTCATCGGAACCCATGATGTCGCTCACGGTCAGGATTGCAGCCGCCCGAACCCCGTGCTCGGCAGCAACGGCATAGAGACCTGCCGCCTCCATTTCCACCGCGAGCACACCCATGCGACGGGCGACCTCGAACAACTCTGGTTGGGGGTGGTAGAACTGGTCGGAGCTGAGGACGTTCCCTACCTTGACCGGTACCTCTCGCTCTTCAGCAACCTCGACCAGGGTTCGCGTGAGTCCGAAGTCTGCGATCGCTGCGAAGTCGAATCCGCCGAACCGCAGTCGGTTCGCGTTCGAGTCTGTGGAGGCTCCAGAGGCGATGACGATATCCCGGATCAAGAGATCGGGGTGGAGTCCGCCACAACTGCCGATGCGGATGAGTGTGGTGACGCCGTACTGCCGGATCAACTCCGTTGCGTAGATCAGGATCGAAGGCATTCCCATGCCGGAGCCCATCACCGAGACTCGTCGTCCTTGGTACGTGCCGGTGTAGCCCTCCATGTTGCGGACCGACGTGACGAGCGCCGCGTCATCGAGGAACTGCTCTGCGACGTACCGTGCCCTCAGAGGGTCACCGGGCAGCAGGCAGACGCCGGAGAATTCGTGGGGCTCAGCGGAGATGTGTGGTGTGGCCATCGACGGATTCTACGCGCTGACCCGCGTCGTCGGCCGTCGGACCGGGCATTCCTCGCTCTCTGGTCGGCGCTTACCTGACGAGTGATACCGTGCCTGCAGGAGTTCGCTCCTGGATTCGGTTCGTGCAGAAGGGAACACTCATGCGGCAATCTGACTGGGAGAGCATCATTCGGGCGGCTACAGATCCGGCCGCCCGCTATCTCGAGTCGCTTCCAGATCGGCCTGTGTATCGGCCCGTCGATGCTGAAGAGATCCGTGGAATCGTGGGCGGTCCGCTCCCGGAAGAGGGGAGTCCCCCCGGAGACGTGGTGGCAGGTCTGGCCGGAGACCTGGATCCCTTCATCGCCGCACACGCATCGGGCCGGTACTTCGGATTCGTGAATGGGGGCCTGCACCCGGCTGCATACGGAGCCGAGCTACTCGTCTCGACCTGGGATCAGAACGCCGCCCTGTATGCGGCAGCGCCGGGGGTCGCGGTAGTCGAGGATGTGGCGGCCGGATGGCTGCTGGATCTTCTCGACCTTCCCCCGGATGCATCGGTTGGCTTCGTGACCGGGGGACAGATGGCCACCTTCACGTGTCTTGCGGCGGCTCGCCACCATGTTCTCGACGAAGCCGGATGGGACGTCGAGGCATACGGCCTCCAGGGTGCTCCTGTTGTGAACATCGTGGTGAAGACAGAGCGGCACTCCACGGTTCCCCGTGCCCTTGGCTACCTCGGCCTCGGGGGTGCAACCGCCATCGAGGTTCCGTCCGATGGGCAGTCACGAATGGACCCCGGAGCCCTCGACAAGGTTCTGGCCGATCTGATCGGCCCGACCGTGATCTGCGTGGAGTCCGGCAATGTGAACACCGGCTCGTTCGATCCGTTCTCAGCAGTGGCCGACGCTGCCGACCGGCATCGAGATCGAGGAAACCCAACGTGGGTTCACGTGGACGGGGCGGTCGGGCTGTGGGCACGGGCGTCGGCCGACCACAGGCACCTCGTCGAGGGCCTGGAGCGGCTCGACTCCTGGTCGGTGGATGCCCACAAGCTCCTGAACGTCACCTACGACTCGGGCATCGCGATCTGTCGGCATCCGGATGCTCACCGAGCGGCGATGGGCGTGCAGGCCTCCTATCTCGCGAAGGCCGACGGAGACGCACGGGACTCGGCGGACTGGAATCCGGAGTTCTCCCGGCGGGCGCGGGGAGTAGCTCTCTATGCCACGCTCCGCTCCCTCGGTCGGTCAGGAGTCGATGACCTGGTGGCACGGCTGTGTCTACTGGCCGGCCGGTTCGCCGATCGGCTGGAGGCAAGCGGTCGAGCCGAGGTGATGAACGATGTTGTCTTCAACCAGGTGCTGATCCGGTGGCTCGCCGACGACGGGGATCATGATGCGCTGACCGATCGTGTGATCTCATGCATCCAGGCCGACGGAACGGCGTATTTCGGGGGGACCACGTGGAACGGGATGCGCCTGATGAGGATCTCCGTCTCGGACTGGGCAACCGACGAGGAAGACGTCGACCGGGCCGTCGAGGCGCTCCTCAGCTGTGCAGGCTGATCGCCCGCAGAAGTGAGAACGGCATGGAGCCGGGCCCGGTGCAGATGGAGGTGCCGGCGGCTACGGTTAGGTGTGGAGAAGGCATGCACGAAAGCTGAGGAAGTATGAACGCTACGGAGAAGATCTTGGTTGCCGAGGAGACGGTCTCGAGGCTTCAGAACCAGCTGGGCACAGTCGAGACCGTTCTCGAGACGGCCGAACAGATTGTCGCCACGGGAGAGAAGGCAGGTCGCCGTTTTCGGCGTTTCTTCCAGGTTCTTCTGTTTCTCTCTGTCGTCGCCGTAATCGTGACGGTCGTCAAGAAGGTGGTGGGCGGCCGGTGCTCCACGGGCGAAGAGCCGGCCTCTGATTCCGAATCAAACCCTGACAATGTCGCTTCGGATGCCAGCGATGATGCAACGGCTGACGACGAATCTGTTCCTGCCGGAGATACAGACACTTCCTGAGGTCACAGCAGATAGTCGACGTCCACTGGTGCGGAGGTGTTGCTGATCGGCGCCCTCGGCTGGAATCGAACCAGCG
>JAMBLK010000005.1 GCA_023336855.1 Actinomycetes bacterium | reverse complement strand
GCCGTTGGAGCCAACCCTCGCCCCAGCCTCGTTCTTCTTGCGTTCGCCGGTGCGGCCGTGCTCGGCATGATCCCGATTACTCCAGGCGGTCTCGGCTTCGTGGAAGCCGGACTCGTCGGCATGTTGACGATCGCGGGCATTCCGGCCGGTGATGCTCTTCTTGCAACGCTCGCTTATCGCCTCTTCCAGTTCTGGCTTCCGATCCCCGCAGGATTCGTTTCATACATCTTGTTCCGGCGCCGCTACGGAAAGCTCTCCGAACTGCCCGGGGTCTCTTGATCTCACCCCTGTCGAGGTGAAGCGCAGGCGTTCACCGTGATTCCCTGAGTGCCGACTCCAATAGTTCCAAGGATGCGCGGCTCGAACCGATCGGTCACCGAAACGCAGATGGTCGTGCCGTCTGTGGTCGCGGCCGCCGTGCGACCCGAACGAGATCGGGCGGCGAGTGAAGCCGTTTCAGCGGCAGCGATGGCAGGCCCACGGTCGAGGCGAGTCGTTCCTTCGTAGGCGGAAGACACCTCTAGATGTGCAGCCCCTGCTTCTGCGCCGACATCTGCGGCGAACGCGGCTTCTCGATACGTTGCGGCGAGGAGCGACGTATCGAGCGCCAGTCCCAGCACGACGAACCCGATGAAGAACAACGCTCCGAGATACGGGAGCATGGATCCCCTCTCGTTCATGGATGGCTCCGATACGGGCTGTATACGGTGGTTGCTCGACCGGTGACGGTTTGGTGAAGAGGACTGCCCGCCGGTCCAACGAGAGGGACGCTCACACGAACTTCGACGGAGAGAGACGCTCCGACGGCTGTTGCCACGACGTCGGCATCGGGTATCAGGTCGCGTGCGATCCGTGCGGCATCATCTGGGTCGCCGTATCGGGCCCCGTATTGCGCCGCATACGACGCGACTTCAGAGACCTCGGCCGACGCTGCTCCAAGGCGGCCGACCGTCACGATGACCTGGCTGATCACGAGAACGAACACGAAGCCGATGGCCAGCGTGCCGATCAGTGCTGTGCCGCGCTCGCTCATCATGGCGGGACCACGAGGGGCGATGTCGAAGCCGCGTGGATGGTGATCGGGATCAGATCGGGGCCGGGCGGCAGCCACCGGATAGCAGCACGTGCGGTCACTCCGATTCCATCAGACTCGACGGACGCGCTGACACTCGAAGCACCCGGCATGATGCGCGCGAGTTCGCCTTCGAGTCTGACCGCCTCGACACCGAGATCGCTACCGGGTCTCCCCGCTCGTCGCGCAGCGGCAGCAACGGCCGTCTGCGCGGTGTCGCGGGCTACCACAACGAACGCGACCTGTGTGACGATCACGATCAACAGGAAGATGACGGCGGTCGCGGCGAGCGACTCGACGATCACCGACCCTTGGTCTACGAGAAGAACCCTGTCATCTGGGCCACGATGCTCGACCAGACGTCGGCAGTGGCACTTTGAACCTGAGGCAGCAGCATCGCGATCACCAGGACCGCGATCGTTGCCAGGCCCAACCACTCGACGGTAGTTGCACCTCGTTCTTCGCTCCACATGTTCACCCCCTTTCCTATGGATCCCCCGCCAGGCTTCGTAGACCGACGAGGGTTGGATAGATCAAGAAGAGCAGCGTCACGGGGACCATCAGGGCGAGGACGGGACCGTATGTTGTCAGGGCTCTCCGGCCGCCTTCGGCCGTCAGGTCTCGGGCCAGGGCGGCCCGATAGTCGGTGCCGAGTTCACCCAGGGCATCGGCAAGACGACCTCCGGTGTCGTGGGCGTGAGCGAGGAG
>JAMBLK010000004.1 GCA_023336855.1 Actinomycetes bacterium | reverse complement strand
CGAATGAACTCCTCATCTGTCATCTCGTCCACGACGTGGATGATCCGATCGCCGTCGATGCCCGGCTTCAACCCCAGAGCGTGCGACGGAACCTCATAGGGCTGGGATTCGACCGCAGTTCCCAATCCCATGAGGAGGGTTGAGTTCAAGGCTTCTCTGAATGTGAGGTCGCGTTCTTCCACTATCTGTCGCAGTCGTTCGGCCACGTCGGGTTCGAGGGTCACCGTTTCTCTCATGAAGACATCACATCCTCACAGTAGGTGATGCGATGATGCTCATGCAGCGGTCGGGACAGCGTGGTCGACGCAGGTTCGGCACTCCTGCGACGGGCAGTGTTCGACGACGGCGACGTTCAGTCCGGCTGCGGCGAACCATGCTTCGATCTGCTCGTCGGTCATGCTGGGAAGGGGGATCATTTCGATCATGGGGACACCGTATCCGGCGGGTGTGACAGAAAACGCTGCGGGATCATCGAATCGGATTCCGGCCGACCTCAATGTCGTACTATCGGACCATGGAACACAAACGATACGTCGACGCCGCTCCGTTCCAGTTCGGCGATTTCACCGTGCGTGAACTCTCCTCGGAGGCGTTCTCGATAGGGTCGGTCGCCGAGATCCTGGTCCCGATGGGAGCGGAACGTGACAGCAGAGTCTCGGAGAAGACGCACCGCATGTACGTCGTGGTCGCGGGGGATCTGGAATTCCGTGTCGCGGGTGAGACCTTCCGGGCAGAACCGGGCGATACGATCCATATCTCTCCAGGTGAGGAATACGGCTTCCACAACGGCGGCTACGAGGACGGACGGCTTCTGTTGATCCGCGTTCCCGGCCCCACTCGCCCCGAGCGGTACTAGCCAATCCGTCGACACGCGCGATCAGGCTCGCCCTACGAAGAGCCATACGGGTTCTCGCGAGGTGTGCGCGTCGGTAATCGGATCGAGATCGCAGGCACTGCACCGATACCGTCGGACGGTGAACCGATCGCAACCACGGCATACGAGCAGATGTATCGCTGCGGTGAGATAGCCGTTGCGGCTCTGGAGGAGCTCGGTGCAACGATCGATGACGTCGTCCGTACACGCATGTTCATCACCGATTCGCAGGATGCCGATGAGATCGGCCGAGCTCACCGGCAGGTATTCGGGGAAGCGATGCCGGTGGCCACGATGGTCGTGGTAGCGGCGCTTCTAGACCCGGCGTGGAAGGTTGAGATAGAGGTCGAAGCCGAAGTCGCCAGCTGACGAACCCCGTGTCTGGCGTAGAAAACGACGGTTTTCACCGTGGCGGTTTTCTACGCCAGACGCCTTCAGGGGGTGGTGACGATGTCGAAGCCCTCGTCGCGCCAGCCCTCGACTCCACCGATCATCTTCTTGAACGGACGACCCAGTTTCGCCAGCCTCACGGCCGCCTTCTCCGTTGCGTTGCAGTGTGGCCCCGCGCAGTAGATGACGAACAACGTGTCGTCCGGGAACTCGGCCAGATTCCGTTCCACCATCCGGCCGTATGGGAGATTGACGGCGCCCGGGATGTGCTCTCTCTCGAAAACGGCGGGTCCGCGAACATCGACGAGTACAAAGTCCTGCGGGCCGTTTGTCATGGCATCGTGCACGTCCCAGCAATCCGCTTCGAAGCGCAGCATCGCCGAGAAGAAGGCGAGTGCCTCTTGAGGGTCGGCGGCGGGTACTTCGGAGACGGCGGAGTTCTGACGGTTCAGGTTGGGCATGAGAGCTCTCCGGTTGGTTCTACGCGGCGGCGAGCGGGATGACGTACCGCCAAATCACGAGGAAATGTAGCGACGTTGCGGACACGGTCAGTATGTGGAACACCTCGTGGTACGAGAAGACCCTGGGCCATAGGCGAGGACGATTGGTGACGAGGAACACCATGCCGATCGTGTAGAGGACGCCCCCGGCAAGGACGAACCCGACCGGAAGCCAGCCGAGCTGCTGGATCATCGGCCAGAAGAAGAAGATGCCGATCCATCCGAGGATCGTCGACATCATCACGGAAACCCATCCCGGGACTTTCGGGAACAGTCCCTTCTGGACGACGCCGGCGATCGTGATGGTCCACACCATTGCCAGGACGATCCATTGCCACGGTGTGTCGAGAACGAGAGCGGCGATTGGCGTGTAGGTGCCTGCGATGAGCACATAGATCATCGAATGATCCATCCGCTGCATGCGCTTCTTCCACCTCTCTCGCCACGGGATCGCGTGATAGAGCGAACTCGTTGTGTAGAGAGCCACGACCGCGAGACCAAAGACGAGGACGGCGATCCGGCTCGGCCAGTTCGGGGCGTGGAACATGAGAAAGACGGTTCCGACGAGGCCCGCGACGGCCGCAGCCCCGTGGAGGAACCCGCGAACGGGGTTCTGCATCTTCCCGAGCGTCCAGCGCGGGACAGGGAGGTTCATGAGGCGAAGAGTACCGACGGACTGAAGGAACACAAGCCGCGATTGCTTCGAGTGTGCGTCGGGCCGTCCGGGAGGTAATCGCCGGCACGAACGACGGCGACGGTCACCCCTTTCGGGTACGTTTCACTCCGGCCGCCGAGAGGACGCTTGCCGGAACGCCGGCTTCGCGCCATGCCGCCCATGTGATGCCTTTTCGTTGCGAGTAGGACGCTACGTGCTCGATGAACCCCGGTTCGAGGATGTCCATGTCGACGGTGGCCGTCATCTGTTCGAGTGCAGCCTGGGCATCGAGCCGCGCTTGGATCAGATCAACACGGGAGAGGGGATCCCTCTCGGAACGCACCTTCTCGTCGAGGGTCACGATCTTCGCTTCGAGTACCTCGGGTGTTACAGGACGGCCCCGTCGTTTTGGAACGGAGATCGCCTCGAGATAACCCTTGATCGCCTTCGACTCACGGCGACCCTGGGCAAGCGCCGCCTTGTGTTCGTCTGTCATGGCCACGTTGGTGGCCTCCTCTCTCCCCCAACGAAACCCATGTTGCCACGACCCGGATCGGTGTGCGCACGCTTCTTCCGCCTCTACCATGAGACCCGCATGGGATTTCGCGAGACAGCGACTCGACCGCTCTATCGATTTTACGAGAACCGGTTGCTCGCGACGCTCGACCGGGACCGTCTTCCGCGCCACATCGGCGTCATCCATGACGGACACCGCCGATACGCCAGGAGTGAGGGTCTCCCCGACTATCAGGCGTCGTATCGCGTGGGGATGGCGAAGTTCGTCGAGTTCCTCAATTGGTCGGACGAGCTCGAGATCCCTGCGATCACCTGCTGGCTGTTGTCGAAGGAGAACCTCGCACGGCCGGACGAAGAGCTTGTTCCGTATTACGAAGTCTTGATGGAGCTGTTCGAGGAGATTCCGAACGCGACAACCGAGCACGATGTGGGAGTGCGCTTCATCGGGAGCCTGGATCTGCTTCCTGCGGATCTCCAGGCGGCGGCGAAGCGACTCGAGGAACGAATGCCGAACGGTGATCGAAGGGTGACGATCGCCCTTGCGTACGGAGGTCGACAGGAGATCGTCGATGCCGTGAAGGACCTGGTCGCGGAGCTCTGTGCCGAGGGGACCGAAGATGTTGAGGACCGCATCGACGCCGACGGTATCGCCTCACACCTTTACACGGCCGATCTTCCCGATCCTGATCTCGTCATTCGCACCTCGGGAGAGGCGCGGCTCTCAGGGTTCCTGTTGTGGCAGTCCGCCTATGCCGAGTACGCCTTCGTTGACGTCTATTGGCCGGCGTTCCGCTACGTGGACTTCCTCCGATCCCTTCGCGATTTCACGAGAAGAACCCGTCGCTACGGGAAGTAGGCCACGGATCTAACGGGTTCTTAAGTCGAGGGGGAGATGCTCCCGGTCGTTGAACGTGCGGAGAGACCAGACATGCTCTCCTCCCAGCGGGACGGCGCGGAGCCTCGCGAACGAAGCGTGATAGAGGATGAACCGCTCCCACTCCCACGGCGTCGGGGCCGCTCCGAGGAGGAACCCGATCGCGACGGCGTTCGTGCCGCCATGGGCCACGATGGCGATCCGCTGGTTCGGGTCATCGACCAACCAGAGGTGCTCCCGATCAGGGTCCGGCCGCATACCGCGTTCGGCGAGAACACCGAGCAGTGCGCCCGTCACCCGGTCGTGGAAGTCGCGAAACGACTCGCCGCCGGCGAGGCCATCCCACCACTCCTCGGGGGGTCGATGCTGGGCGTCACGGAAGATGTTCCGAACCGTCTCTTCGAGCTTGCCCGTCCAGTCGGGCATCTTGATCTCGACGATGTCGTCAACGGTCTCGATCGGCAGACCGGTGAGACGGGAAATCGGCTGAGCGGTCTCTTGTGATCGGAGCGCCGGTGATACGACGAGCTCCGTCAGCGGGTGATCACCTTCGAAGATTCGTTGTGCACCGAGTTCGGCTTGTTCACGCCCGATCTCCGTGAGGAAGGGATTGGGCTGAGTCAGACCGTCGACGCTCCATGCTGGTTGTCCGTGGCGGATGAAGATGAGTTCCATCGGCTGGACGATAGGACGGTGCTCAACCGGTTCGGGTCAATTGGTGCAAGCCCGTGGAGTGAGGTGCAGGGGGATAAAATGACCCCGGACGAACCGAAGACCGCCTTGCGGCGGTCTCGGCTCGGGCTTAGACGGGAGGTAGGAAGGCATCCTGTCTGATTAACGTATCGACCCTCACCAGCATTCCTTGAGCGATTTCTAGGATTTTCTTTGAGTACCGATTCAGCACCGAGACAACGACTCGTCGAGCATCTGAAGACGCACGCGGTCCGGACCGACGGACCGTTCACGCTGCGATCGGGAGAAGTCTCCGATTGGTACATCGATGCGCGCCAGACCACGTTCGACGGCGCGGGAGCCGTCACCGTCGGTGAAGCGGTCCTCGACGTTCTCGATCCCGAGGTGGTCGCGGTCGGCGGGTTGACGATGGGTGCCGATCCGATCGCTGTTGCAACCGCCGTCGCCGGCGCAGCAGTCGGACGACCGTTGCGGGCGTTCTCCGTCAGGAAGGAAGCCAAGGAACACGGAACCGGCGGCCGCCTCGTCGGTCCCGTCGGTCCGGACGACATGGTCGCCGTCCTCGAAGACACCACCACCACCGGTTCGGCCATGTTCGAGGCGATCGAGGCTCTCTCCGATGCTGGAGTCCGGATCGCTCAGGTGATCACACTCGTTGACCGGAGCGGCGGCATCGCAGCTGCCAAGGTTGCGGCGGCGGGAATCCCATACTTGGCGCTCGTCGTTCCACGAGATCTGGGAGTCGAAGAGTGAATCTGCTCCGAGTCGATCGATCGCCCATCCGGCTGTTCCTCTTCGGACTCGTCGGCCTGCTTCTGATGCTTGGGGCCGTGGACGTCATGTGGGGCAACTGGGTCTCGACGCCTCCCGACACCTACAACGACGAGATCACCTCCAAGGGACGGAACCAACGACGATCCGACTACGTGTGGGGAGCGTTCATGCTCGCCGGCGGCGTCGGCCTCTTCGGATACGCCGTGACGTCGCTCATCCGCCGCTCCCCGGTGCTCGTGCTCCGCGAAGATGGGATCGTCATCGCTGTGGGACCGCCGGGAGAGGAACCGGTATTCGTGTCATGGGAAGCGATCGACGGCGTCTACTGCGCTGCCGAGAAGGATCCGGACGGCGGGCCTTCACGCGACGTCCTGGTGATCGACTTCATCGATCCGGAAGGACTTCCTTCCGAACCCTGGGGCGCATCGTGGGACGGCAACCGGTTGCAGATCGACACAGCCGGGTGGGAGAAGCCGATCGGAGAAGTCACGATCCATGCGGGAATCGCGCTCGAGCAGGCGCATCGGCTCGCGACCGAGGAGGAGATGCAAGATGAGTGACCTCAAGATTGGGGCCCATGTCCCGGCGGCAGATCCGATCGGGGAAGCGGCGGCACGAGAAGCCGAGGTTGTCCAGATCTTCGTCTCCAACCCACAGTCGTGGAAGAAGCCGATCCCGAGAGCCGATGCCGAGCAACTCCGGGCAGCGACCATCGACATCTATGTCCATGCCCCCTACCTCTTGAACCTGGCATCGCCGAACAACCGGGTACGGATCCCGTCGAGAAAGATGCTCGCCCAGACCGTGGAGGCCTCGGCGCTGATCGGAGCGAAGGGCGTCATCGTGCACGGCGGCAGCGTCGGTGCCGATGAGGACGTCGATGTTGGCTTCGAACGCTGGTTCAAGGCGCTCGACTCGTTCGACGTCACGGTGCCGGTTCTTGTCGAGAACACCGCAGGGTCGGGGACCACCGTGATGCAGAACCTCGACAACTACGGACCGCTCTGGTCGGCGATCGGCGACTTCAACGTAGGAGTGTGCCTTGATACGTGTCACGCCTGGGCCGCCGGGGCTGATCTCGACACGGCGGTCGAACGGATCACGAAGTACACCGGGGGAATCGCCCTCGTGCACGCCAACGACTCACGCGACCCGTTCGACAGCCATCGCGACCGGCACGCCAACTTCGGGAACGGCGAGATACCTGAGGAGTTGCTCGTCGGCTCGATCCGCGACGCGAACGCCCCGGTCGTCGTCGAAACGCCCGGCGGCGCAGAGGACCAATCCACCGACATCGCCTGGCTTCGCGAACGCCTCTGATCCATCGTTTGTGCTTACGAGCACAAATAGTGTGCTTTTCGACACAACGGACGGGATGCGTTCCCGCTTCACGTAGCGGTCGAGTTCGTCGACAAGCCTCCGCGTCCATGCAGGATCCGACCGAGAGAGAACGGAAGCAGCCTCCTCAGGACTCAGGTCAGTAGTAGGAACAGCCATAGCGCAACCGCATGTCAACCATCTTCGACTGTCAACCCCTGTGATCGGCCGATGACCCATTTCGTAGTCGTGACCGACTCGGCGAGATCGTTGTCATGGGTCACGATGAGGATCGCACCCGGGTAGTCACGCAGCGCTGTTTGCAGTCGCTCGATGCAAGGCAGATCGAGGTGGTTCGTCGGCTCGTCGAGAAGCAGGACGTCGGGAGTGGCCGCGAGAGCAGCCCCGATCTGCCAACGTTTCCGTTCACCGGGCGACAGCGTGGGCCACCGCTCGAGGTCGGCTACCTCGAGTCCGAGACGGGCCCGGAGGCGAACCGCGTCGCGATCCCAGAGGACGGCGAACCTTTCGATCGCTGCAGTGAGGTCGTCGACCCGCTGCTCACACAGGACGGGGAGGGAGCCGGCCGGGACGATCGTGATGGAACCCGTATCCGGTGGATGGTTCCCTGAGAGGAGCGACAGGAGGGTGGACTTCCCTGCTCCGTTTGCCCCGACGAGACCGGTCCAGCCCGGACCGAGGTCGAAGGAGGCGTCGCCGATGACGGAGACGGCAGATGAATACGAGTACGACACGTGCGAGACGTGGACAGCGGACACGGCAACTCCCATGGTGGGCGGGTCGATGACCCGGAGGTGGTCTGATCCTCAGTTGATGTCGGTCATGGGCTCCCCGTCGGCGATACTTTCACCCTACACCCAGATCATCTGGAGAAGAGAGCTGGAAGGGCCGGCGCCATCGTGCCGCACACCGCGCCAGAGCCCAAGAGGTAGGGGCGCTCCCGGCTCCTCCCCGGCGGTCGCGACCATTGACAACGCCTTCCTTGTGCCTCGCTCTGATCTTGCAGCGCCATGTCAAGACATATGGTGCCTGAGTAGCACGAACTATGTATGATCACTTGGTGAAGCCGATCACTATCACGATTCCCGAAGATCTCGATGCCCGCGCAAGCGCGGAGGCAAAACGCCGCGGGATCTCGAAATCCGAATTGATTCGGAGGGGTCTTGTAGCCGTCCTTCCTGGGGACGGTGTAGAGATCGAGAACAACCCGTGGCACGAACTCGCTGGGTTCGCGTCGCCGGAGTTGAGCGTTGAACCGAACGAGATCGATCGGGTGGTCTACGGACCGTGAAGTTCGCTGACACGAGTTGGTGGGTGGCATGGTCGCTTCCCGGCGACGCACGACACAACGACGCGTTGGCAGTGCTCGATCTCCTCGGGCCCCACGAGCAAGTGTTGACGACCAACCAGGTCGTGGGGGAGACGTGGACCTTCCTTCGGAGGCGTGGCGGTCACGCTCCTGCGCTCGCGTTCCTCGATCGGGTCGAGGTGCTTGAGAAGAAGGCTCGATTGGTCCTCCATCACGTGACGGAACAGCAAGAGCAGAACGCGTGGTCGTGGCTCCGCCGCCACGACGAGCGTGTCTATTCGTTTGTGGACGCGACGAGCTTCCAGGCGATGCGGGCGCGCCGGCTTCGAGAGGCGCTCGCATTCGATGAGGATTTCCAGGCTGCCGGATTCGTCGAACTCAAGCCCTGACGAGTCGATGCGAGTCCACCACGCAACGAGAAGAGCGGCCCCGGAGGACCGATCTACCCGACAGAACGAGAGTCGTACTACGCGGAGAGGAACGTCTCCAGATCACAGGAGAGGTCGCCCTCGCCAGTGATGAACTCTTCGACGTTGTCGTGGGCCACCGAGTCGTGGTACTGCACCGGGGGCGACTTCATGAAGTACGACGACGGTGCGAGGAGCGGTCCGCCGACACCCCGATCCATGGCGATCTTCGCTGCGCGAACGGCGTCGATGATGACGCCGGCCGAGTTGGGGGAGTCCCACACCTCGAGTTTCAGCTCGACGTTGAGCGGAACGTCACCGAACGACGTGCCCTCAAGCCGGATATACGCCCACTTGCGGTCCGACAGCCACGGCACGTGATCCGAAGGGCCGATGTGCACGGTATCGGAGTTCATGCGCCGCTCGATCTGACTCGTCACCGACTGCGTCTTCGAGATCTTCTTGGAGACAAGACGCTCTCGCTCGAGCATGTTCTTGAAGTCCATGTTCCCGCCGAAGTTCAGCTGATAGGTCTGGTCGATTTTCACGCCGCGGTCCTCGAAGAGGCGGGCGAGTTGGCGATGCACGATCGTGGCACCCACCTGCGACTTGATGTCGTCACCGACGATCGG
>JAMBLK010000003.1 GCA_023336855.1 Actinomycetes bacterium | reverse complement strand
GCGCTTCGCGCTGCGGATCAATCAATGACATCGAAGCCTGTGTACTTGCGGAGGGCCTCTGGGATCACGACTGATCCGTCGGCCTGTTGGTGGTTCTCTAGGAGGGCGATCAGGGCACGGCCTGTGATTGCCGTGCCGTTCAACGTGTGGACGAGTCGGTTCCTGCCGTCCTCATCCTTGAACCGGATCTTGAGGCGCCGCGATTGGTAGTCGGTCGTATTCGACGTCGATGTGATCTCGCGGTAGCGCTCCTGTCCGGGGAACCAGGCCTCGATGTCGTACTTCTTCGCTGCGGGCGCACCAAGGTCGCCGGCCGCCACGTTCACGACCCGGTACGGGATCTCCAACGCTTGTACCAACTCCTCTTCCCTCGCGAGCAGGAAGTCGTGCTCCTCACGGGAACGGTCGGGATGCACGAAGCTGAACATCTCGACCTTGTCGAACTGGTGGACACGGAACATTCCCCGGGTGTCCTTCCCATACGTCCCGGCTTCCACTCTGAAACATGTCGAGAAGCCTGCATATCTCACCGGCAGATCGCCCATCTCCATGATCTCGTCGCCGTGCATCGCGACCAAAGGCACCTCGGACGTACCGACGAGGTAGAGGTCGTCTTCCTCGACCGAGTAGACCTGGTCACGCTCGGCAGGGAAGATCCCCGTTCCAAAGAGCGCCTGCTCCCGAACGAGCACCGGAGGGAGCACCGGGGTGAACCCGTGCCCATCGAGTTCATCCATGGCCCATCGGACCATCGCCATCTCCAGGAGAGCGAGTTTGCCCTTCAGCATCCCGAATCGGCTCCCGGAGATCTTCGTAGCTCGTTCCATGTCGATGATCCCGAGAGCGGTGCCGAGATCGACGTGGTCCTTGATCTCGAAGCCGAAGGCTCGGGGTTCGCCCCAGCGGGTGATCTCGATGCTGTCTTCTTCTTCGAACCCGTCGGCTGCTGTGTCGTCGGCGAGGTTGGGAAGAGTCACCCATTGAGCCATGAATCGCTGGTCCAGGTCGTCGGACTCAGCCAAGCGGGCCTTGTAGCGGTTCGACAATTCACCGGCTTCTGCGATCGCCGTCGCCTTCTCGTCGCCGCTCAGGGCGGCAATCGACTTACCGACTTCCTTCTGACGGGATCGCATCTTCTCGGCGTCAACACGCGCGGAGCGGCGGTCGGCGTCGAGCGCAGCGAGGGCGGGGACGTCTAGTTCGACGCCACGGCGCTTCAGAGCGGCCACGAGGACTTCCGGATTGTCTCTAAGGATTCCAACATCGATCATGGTCGGATGCTACCGGCCCATGGCGTTGGCGACTGCACGGTCCTCTTCAGGGGAAAGCATCTCGCTGCCCACCCCGGACCGGATCTCCTTGGTGAAGAACAGTGTCTCCTCGCGAGATACGAGGATCGACAGAACAACGCCATCACCGGACTCGCTGAGAAGTGCCATCGAGCGCGACATCTGGCCGGTGATGTTTCCAAAGGCGTCATAAGAGACGACGGCGGTGCGTGTCACAGCGAAGGGAAGGCGAGCCTCGATGCTCTCCACCCGCTGATCCAGAACGGCCAACCCTGCCTCGACGCGGTTGAGGCGAGCCGTTGTCGAATCGATCAGGGTGAAGACGTTCCCATCCTTCGGTACGGCGTCAACCTGTTTGCGGATCTGCTGGAGTTGGATCGTTTGCCAGATAGCCAACACGACGACAAGCAGCACGATGCCGACGACAAGCCAGTCGCTCACGTGTTTTCGTTCTGATAGAAGACCATGCGCCACTCATCGTTCTCGGGTTCCTCGTCCTTGTCAACCGCGGCGGTGATCACCAACTCGTAGAGGCCCCCCGGTTGGAGTTCGAGCGTATCGAATACGAGGGTCCTGGCCTGGCCCGGCTCGAGGTTCGCAACCGTCTGCCTGATCTCTACCCGCCCCTCTGCACCGTCGGTGGGGATGAGCGTCAGGTCGACGCTCACCAGGTGTTCGGGTTCGTTGCCCTGGTTCGCAACGACAGCCTGGACGATGAACTGCTCGCTGTGCGGAACCACCGGAACGTTGTTGCGCTCACCGAGCACGTCCGGGTCGGTGATGGCCGTGACGGCGATGTCGTGAAGTTCCCCGAGTTTGTAGACGGAGTTGAGTCGGAGCGTGACGATCTGGGCGTCATACTCGATGGAGCGCTCGTCGCTCGAGAACGCAACCACAGCGAGGTCGCCGACGGGGACCGCCTCGTCAAGACCGTCGGCCGCGGCCAGGAACTGCGTGTATGCAAGATCACCGAGGCGGAGGAAATCAAACGCCTCTTCGAGGAGTTCGGTGCCCCCGGCCTCCGCGGACCCATCGAGCACGAGGACGATGGCATCGTCAAGGAGTTCGATGGCGCTGTTCCAGGATGTCGTTGCAGCAACGAGATATCCATGGGCCTCTCCGGCGTCAACAGGGACTGCGGTAGCAGAGAGGGTCTCAACGGCGCCCTCCGATGACACCCGGAGGACGTCCAGACGCCTCATCACTTCGGGACGCTCCACGTCGGTGACCGTCACGAACAGAGTCTCAAGGTCGTCAGCGGTCTCGGCCTGTTCGGTGGCGACTTGCTGGGCTACCGCCAGGTAGTCGGCGATGCCGCGCGCGTCGCTGCGGCGGCGAACCGCGAACACGACGACCGCAATGATGATGAACGCAACTAGGAGCGTCAGCAACCAACGCCTTCGCTGTTGCTGACGGACCGGCGTGTAGGAGGGATACGCCATAAGTGTGGGCGAGGGGGGACTTGAACCCCCACGAGTGTTACCTCACAGATACCTGAAACCTGCGCGTCTGCCATTTCCGCCACTCGCCCGTGGGCGCGAGAGGCTAACACGGGTTGTGGATAGCTTTCCGGGGTACGGAGTACTCAGTGCTCAGTACTCCGTACGTGTTGCTCATACAATCAGCGCATGAAGTTGGCACGCGAGATCGAACGACGTCTCGAGCGTCTGGTCGACGGCGCCTCTGCAGCGGTCTTCCGCGGAAAGATGCACCCGGTCGACATGGCGGACCGACTGCTCCGTCAGGCCGACTTCGTCGTCACACAGGGAGAGGCCGGTCCCGAGATCCCGAACACCTGGACGCTGAGGATCAACCCGTCCGACCTCCCTCCCGAGATAGACGCTGAAGAACTCGAGCAGGAACTCACACACGCCGTCTCCGAGTTTGCCGCCGATCGAGGTTGGAGGATCAACGGACCCATCGGCGTGGTCGTCATCTCCGACACGGCGGTGCCGCGTGGACTCACCGACTGCTCAGGGACCAGTGAACCCGGACCCATCGCTCCGTGGAGTCAACTCGTCGCCGCCTCGCCACCGCTCGTCGTCGAGATCTCCGACAATCGGTCGATCTTGGGTCGGGCGATGGAGAGCGACGTTGTCGTCGCGGTTCCAGAACTCTCGAGAAAACAAGCAATCATCGTGCGAGCCGACCAGGCGGTGACGATCACCGACCTCTCATCAGCGAACGGCACACACGTCAACGGTGCACTGATAGGCGCCGACCCATTCCCCCTCGTACCCGGCGACACGGTGACGATGGGCGACATCGACTTCGTCTTTCGACCACTATGAGACACCGATGCCTGCACTGATCCTCAACGCGCTGAAGATCCTCTTCCTGATCCTCATCTTCCTGTTCCTCTGGCAGGTTGGACTGGCGATCCGCAGCCACATCGGGACCGGCCCATCGGTGAAACGCGCTAAGGGAGGGCATGAACTCGTGGTGTTGCGCGGCGACGCGAAGAAGGGAACGACCATCCGCCTGAGGCCGTCCGGGCACACCATCGGCCGCAGTTCGGAGGCGGACGTAGTCATCGACGACCCCTACGCTTCTGAATTCCACGCCAGGGTCGAGACGCATGATGGCGGCACGATGGTCCATGACCTCGGAAGCACGAATGGCACATACGTCAACGGTCGACGCATCACCGTCCCGACGCCTGCCGGAAAAGGCGATACCGTACAGATCGGCAAGACCATTCTTGAGGTGAGATGAGATACGTCTGGGCGACCGGCTCCCACCAGGGCAGGATCCGTGACCGCAACGAAGACTCTGTGTATCCCGAGACTTCCGGAGCGGGGAACGGTCCGATCATCGTCGGCGTTGCGGACGGCATGGGTGGTCACGTTGCGGGGAACATAGCGAGCGCTCTCGCCCTCTCCACGGCGACACAAGCGTCCCCCGATTCCGACGTCGAGACCGTACAACGCCTCGTATCCGCCAACGAAGCCATCCTTGAGCGGGTTCGAGAGCAACAGGAACTCTCGGGCATGGGCACCACCATGACACTCGGCCGATTCCTCGACGACGGGACCCTCGAACTGGCTCACGTCGGCGACAGCCGCTGCTATCTGATCCACGAAGGCGAACTCCGTCAGGTCTCGATCGATCACACCGTCGTGGCCGAACTCGTCGCCCTCGGTCACCTCAAACCCGAGGACGTCGACAAGCATCCCCAGCGACATCTGGTGACCAGGACGCTCGGACTCGGACCCGTCAAGGTTCAAAGCGAGACGCTGTCCCTGGAGGAGGGCGATCGCTTGCTGTTCTGTTCCGATGGGCTCACATCAATGGTCAACAACGACGACATTCGCCGCATCGTTACAGCAGGAGACGACTCCGAGGCGACCGTCTGGAACCTCATCGAAGCCGCCAACAGCGCCGGCGGAGTCGACAACATCACGGTTGCCCTAGTCGACGCTCGGGCATGACCCGCAACACCGAAGCGGTGTTCATCCTCGCCGGGACGGTACTGGCTTCGGTTGGAGTGGCGATGGTCCAGTTCGCCGGTGGTGGATGGCTGGATGCAGACGTTGCCCTCACATTCATTTCGTTCGCACTCGCATTCGGCGCTCTCCACGTCTCGTTCCGCCTCTGGGCACCGAACGCCAACCCCCTCATTCTCCCTATCGCTACTTTCCTCGCCGCCATCGGCTCGATCGAGGTATTCCGGCTTGATCCCGATTTGGCCGCACTGCAGCGGTGGTGGCTCGTGCTGGCAGGCGTTGCCGGTGGATCGGTCGTGTGGTTGCTCCGGTCGTCCGGCGTCGCCGTGCTGCGCCGCTACCGGTACCTGTTCCTCGCATCGGCGATGGTGCTACTCCTCCTCCCTCTCCTGCCTGACGCATGGCCGATCCATGGGGCAACCATCAACGGCTCCCGCCTCTGGGTGCGCATCGACCTGCCGTTCGGCGTTCGAGCGCTGTCGTTCCAACCAGGCGAGATCGCGAAAGTGCTCCTCACCGTCTTCCTCGCCTCGTACCTTGCCGACCGCTCCGAGGCGATGTCAACGGTCTCGCGCAAGGTCGGCCCCTTCAGGATCCCTGAGCCGCGCCACCTCGGTCCGGTCATGGTCGCTGCGGGAGTCGCCTTCGCAGTTCTCGTCTACCAACGAGATCTCGGAGCGTCGTTGCTGCTCTTCGGACTGTTCATCGGAATGCTCTACGCCGCGACCGGTCGGGGTTTCTACCTCGGAGCGGGAATCGTCCTCACTACCGCCGCCGGAGTCGCCGCCTACACCATGTTCTCCCATGTTCGCGTCCGGATCTCGGCATGGATCGACCCGTTCGCCGACTACACCGGCGCCGGATACCAAACGGCCCAGGGACTCTTCGCCATGGGGAGCGGGAGCCTGACCGGATCCGGTCTCGGCCTCGGCAGACCCGATCTGATCCCGGCTGCGGCCACCGACTTCATGTTCGCGGCGGTGGCCGAGGAACTCGGACTCGCGGGATCGATCGCCGTCATCACCGCATATGCGTTCTTCGTGGCGGTCGGATTCGGCATCGCACTGCGGTCTCGGGATCGGTTCAAGAAGTATCTCGCTGCAGGCCTCACGATTCTCATCGGCCTCCAGTCCTTCCTGATCATCGCCGGCATCGTTCGCCTCTTTCCTCTGACGGGAATCACACTCCCGTTCATGTCGTACGGGGGGTCCTCCCTCCTCGCCTCAGCGTTGATCGCCGCCCTTCTCGGCCGTATCTCGCACGAGGAGCGCACATGAACACCCCTGTTCGCCGAATCGTTTGGGCCCTCCTCGCCGGATTCCTCGCTCTCATCCTCGCGACGACGTGGATTCAGGCTGTCGCCGGTCCCGGATATCGTGACGATCCGCGCAATCCGCGCCTCTCGGCGTGGCGGGTCGGGAGGGAACGGGGAGCGATCATCACCGACGACGCCGTCGTCATCGGCCACTCCGATCCGAATCCCGAAGACCCGCAGACGTTCACTCGCGTGTACCCGACGGTCGATCGCTACGCCCATACCGTTGGCTACGTCTCGGTTCTGTTCGGATCCCGTGGTCTCGAACGGACAAGGGAACGGGATCTCGTCTCCCACCGGGATTCGACGATCTCCGGGGTCTTGAACGCCGTCCTCGGCGGCGATCCGAGGCCCCGCGGGCTCCGCCTCACCTTCGACGACGCCCTTCAGCAGACTGCCGTTGAGGCGCTCGAAGGATCACGCGGGTCGATCATCGCTCTCGATCCAGCAACCGGCGCCGTTCTCGCAAGTGTCTCGACCCCCGGATTCGATCCGAACTCTCTCATCGGTTCAGATGCCGGCCCAGCGGGGAAGGCACTCGAGGAGGACCCGGACATTCCCCTGCTCCAGCGAACGATCGCCACGACGTACCCACCGGGATCGGCGTTCAAGGTCATCACGACGGCCGCTGCCCTGGAGACGGGCATCGCCGGGCCGGCTACCGAGTTCGCCGATCCCGAGGCGCTCGAACTCCCTGGTACGTCGTCGACCATCCACAACTACGACGACGGATTGTGCGGCGACGGGGAATCGGTGACGCTCGCTGAGGCGTTCGTCCGGTCCTGCAACACGACCTTCGCGGCTCTCGGCATGCAGGTCGGAGCCGAAGCTCTTACAGCGACCGCCGAGGCCTTCGGCTTCAATCAGGAGATCCCGTACGACCTCCCGGTCCTTGCTTCCTCGATGCCCGAGGCCGCCGATTTCTACGACGATCCGGCAGCGACCGCCCAGAACGCTCTTGGTCAGCGGGACGTGCGCGCCACGCCGATTCAGATGGCGTTGGTGGCCGCGGCCGTTGCCAACAAAGGGAACATCATGATCCCGTACGTCGTCGGCGACGTGTTCACCCATGACGGGAAGATCGAGTCGGAGACCGAGCCGATCTTGTGGCGGCGGGCGATCAGCCCGGCGACCGCCGCCATCCTGTCGGATCTGATGGAGCAGGTCGTCCTGTCTGGAACGGGCCACAACGCCGCTGTGCCCGGAATCAGAGTCGCAGGCAAGACAGGTACCGCTGAGGTCACAGGGGCATCTCCTCACGTGTGGTTCATCGGGTTCGCTCCTGTCGATCCGGAACCAGGGGAGCGCCAGATCGCTCTCGCCATCGTCCTTGAAGACGGTGGTCCGGCAGGAGAGACAGCCTCCGGC
>JAMBLK010000002.1 GCA_023336855.1 Actinomycetes bacterium | reverse complement strand
CTCCGTGACCGCATCCTCGAGACCGATGCCGTCGCCCGCTCAGATGCACGCGTGATCGAGATCCATCCCGAGGTCACGTTCCGAGCGCTCGCCGGGCGTCCGCTCGGGTTCTCCAAGAGAACCTGGAACGGACACAGTGAACGCCGGCGGCTGTTATCCGGCGCCGGCCTGTCGCTCCCGGATCGTCTCCCCGACGCAGTCGGTGCGGTTCCGGCCCATGACATCCTCGATGCCGCGGCCGGTGCGTGGACGGCGGCTCGCTACGCTGCCGGTGAGGCCAGGACCGTTCCCGACGAGATGCCGCTCCCCGGCTTCGGCGAGGTCATCTGGTACTGAGGGCCATAGGACGGCCGCTCAATGCGAAGAAGCAACGAGAATGTGTCACAGCGCCTCTCTACGCTGGCAGACAGAATCGAAGAGTGAAAGAGAGAGGCACCCGAAGTGGAAGTTGCACTGATCGTTCTGGCTGTAGCCATCCTCGTCGGGGCGGCGATCGTCGCCTGGGCGGTGTTGCGCGGTGGTGAAGAAGACAATGAGGAGTCTGAGCGACGCATTGAACAACTCCTAGCGTCTCAGCAGGCGTTGACCGGCCATCTCACATCGCTCACCGATCAGCAGGCTGCGTCGACGGCAGCGACAGCGAAGGCCATTCAGGAGTCATCGGAGCGACTGACCAAGTCGATGAACGAGCGGCTCGAGAAGGTGCAGGACCGCATGGGGGAGAGCCTTCAGAAGTCCTCGAAGGAGACGGCCGAGTCGGTCACGAAGCTGACCGAGCGGCTCACCGTGATCGACCAGGCGCAGCAGAACATCACGAAGCTCTCCACAGAGGTCGTCGGCCTCCAGCACATCCTCGACGACAAACAGGCCCGTGGAGCCTTCGGTGAGGTCCAACTCGAGGCCATCGTCGAAGACGCGCTCCCCAAAGTGGCCTATGAGTTCCAGAGCGTGCTGTCGAACGGGAAGAGGGCCGACTGTTTGATCAAGCTCCCCAATCCTCCCGGGTCCGTGGTCGTCGACGCGAAGTTCCCGCTCACGGCATACCGGAACATGTTGAACGCTGAGGACGACGCAGACCGGAAGGCGTTCGCCAAACAGCTCGGCGACGACGTGAAGAAGCACATCCGCGACATCTCGGAGCGATACATCATCCCGGGCGAGACGGCCGATTCGGCACTGATGTTCCTGCCGTCCGAAGCCGTCTACGCCGAACTGCACGCCAATCACCCGGCGATCATCGAGGCGAGCTACAAGGCCCGCGTCTACATCGTGTCACCGACGACGATGATGGCGACACTCACGACCGTGCGAGCAGTTCTGCGAGACGTCGAGATGCGCAAGCAGGCCGGGGTCATCCAGACCGAGGTCGGCACCATGCTGACCGACGTCGGGCGACTCTCGGAACGGGTTGACAACCTGCGCCGACACTTCGACCAGGCCCACCGTGACATCGATCAGATCGAGATCTCGGCGGGCAAGGTTCAGAGCCGGGGAACCAGGATTCACGAGCTAGACCTGGGTGAAGCGGATGAGGAAGCGCTCCCGGCCTCGGATGCGCCACAAGCGTTGGCCACCGATCCGATGATCGAAGAGTGAGGGAAGCGAAGGAAAGGTGAGATGAATCTCCGGGCAGTCGAGCGATCTGATCGAGTACCTCGCCACGAACACCGAGTGCGGGCGTTCAGCCGCGACTACGAACTTATCACCGGATTCGGCGACCGGTACTCCGTCGATCGGAGCGAGGCCGAGGCACTCGTTCGCTCGGTTACGGAGCAGTTCGGTGTCCCGATGCCCGATCTGGCTTTCAGCCGACGTCGCAGGCCCGACACCGGTGAGTGCTGGCCACCGCGTTCGGTGATCGTCGAAACCAACAGTGAGGAGCGTGTCACGGCTTGGGAAGCCCACCGTCACCGCCCGATCCCCGAGCATGGACAGATTCGCCTCGGCCATACAACGATGCTGCGAACCATCGCCCATGAACTCGGCCATCACCTCGTTCACCACCTCGATCCGAAGCGCACGCCGGCTCACGGCAAGGTCTGGGTCGGTCGCCTCGACGATGCCATGGAGACGATCGCCCGACGATGCAGAGCTCAAGTCTGACCGCGCCCGCTGCCAGCGTCGATCAGGCCGAGGCGTCCGATCTCGCCGACGGGTAGGCCTTTCGGAATCCGTCCGCCGCTTCATCCGACCATGAGCTGCCGACGGGGAGTGTCAGTTTCATCGGGGTCGTGGTCTGGCACGGCGGACCCTGTGTGACCGACAAGGTGACACCATTCCGATCGTGATGGAGCACATACCCGTAGACGGTCTGATGCTCTCCGTGGGTGCAGATGCCTCCCGCGCCGTCATCGTGGGAGCGCATCAGGTCGTAGAGATCGTCGACCGAGTCGGCATCGTCGATCAAGCGTCGAGCGGCCCTGAACCTGGCTTGTGAAGTCGTG
>JAMBLK010000001.1 GCA_023336855.1 Actinomycetes bacterium | reverse complement strand
GAGGCTGGTACCCCGGAGCACTTCTTCACGAACCCGCAGCACGACCGCACGAAGCTGTTCCTCAGCCAGATTCTGTAGTCGACACTTCGTGCCGGTAGTCAGTCGTCGGTAGTCAGCATTCGGTTCCGCATGCCCATGTGGCGCACAGAGAGGGTTCCTCCCCGACGACCACGCTGACTCAGAGTTCGGAGGGCTACGCAGTGGCCTCGCCGGTCCACAGCCCACGAACAGTGTCCTGGCGGCATGACAGAGCAGCACAAAGGCTGCCGGACGCTGCACTAGATTGTCAGCATGGGCAACACACCGAAACGGCGGCGTAGACACCGGCAGCGTCCCCCGACCGGTGAACCACCACTGATGGGGGATATCCGGTCGGAGATGGCGTCTGGCCATCCGATCGGCCTTCTTATGTTGGCGAGTCAAATTCTTGAGGTCTCGGCTGAACGGCGAAGTGACTTCTTCACCGGCGATCGTGACCCCGGTTCGTCTCGCGACGACTTCCTGACGTCCCTGTTGGGCTTCGACAGCATCGAGACGACTGTGCTTCTCCAGGCCCTGCTGGTTCTGCTCCCCGACGTGGCTGCAGCTGCTGAGATCCACAGCGAACTGGAGCGACGGCGCTGGTCGCTCCCGGACTGGATTCGGATGATCGGAGAGGTCGAGTTCGTCGAGGCGCTTGAGATGAAGCACATCCTGGGCGACGGCGAGAACGCGGTCGTCGAAGTGCGCTGGTCGTCCGGACAGACGATGACGGTTCTCGTGTACATCGATCACAATCTAGGGACAGTCGTCAAAGATGCGTTTCCCGCCATTGAGGGCATTGGCGAACTCCGGAAGCACTTTCTGGAGAACGCCGGCGACGACTCTTCGGTAGCGAAGATCGATCCCACCGACGCTAGGGCACGAATCGAGCAGGCTATCAAGGCAGGCGAGCGGGTCTTCCCTCCACTCACCTCCGAGACCTGGCCGGGTTGCCGGAGCCTCGTCGAGTTCGTCGTTCGCCGCCTCCCACCGGGGGGCACTGAGTTTGAGCATCCAACGTGGGCGGATACGCAGCTCGGTGTGATCTCCCGGGGCTTCTTCGACTCCCGCTTCTGCGCATCCCTGGCCGACGATACCGATGCGCGCAGTATCGTCGACGATCTGTTGTGGTTCGCCAGCGACTACGGGCCCGGCGATCCACTGAGATGGAGTCCGGCCTCGATCGAGATCTTGCTCCTCGATTGGTTCCCTCGCAAGATCATCGGAGACGGTGCGTACATGAGGAAGGTGCCCGACGTCGCGCGAGCCTTCGTGCGCTATGCCCACGACAATCGGTCGATACCTGCGCACCTGACAGTGGAGACACTCGATGCCATCGATCAGTGGGAGCCCGAGTATCGCAAGCTGAGTGCCCGTTCCGGTGCGCTGATGGGTGTGGCGCAGTTCCTTCACGAACAGATCGTCGACGACCCGTACGGCGATGGGCCGATCGAGGAGTACATGCTGGCCGTACTTGCCGAACAGGTTGGCGGCCGGGACGAGCTCGACCATCTCAGCGACGAACTGATACCCGATGAGGAGTTCGACTGGTCCGGCATTCCGGATGACATCCACGCCCGCGTCGGGGAGGTGCTCGACATTGCCGATCGCTGCGCCGACGAACTGTTGGACACGGAGTATCGGACCATCGTTCGACGGCTATTGGCTCGTGCCTCCTCGGGGGATCCGGACGTGTTCCGCAGAAAGGCCCGTACGGACTATGCGGCTGCTGCTCTGGTGTGGACTGTGGGGAAGGCAAACGGTCTCTTCTCCAAAATGTACGTCAAGGACTTGATGGCGTGGTTCCAGATCCAGCACGGGTCAGTCTCGCAGCGTGCACAGACGCTCAGGAAGGCCGCCGGCATCGATGTGTACCCCACGAGGACCGATGTCCTCGGTGATACAGAATTGCTGCACTCGACGAAGCGGCGCTCGATCATCACATCGCGAGATCGGTACATCGACCGCCTGAAGCAGGAAGACCGGTGAACGAAGGCCGCGACGAGTGCAGCGATGACCCGACGAGTCGTGAGCCTTGAGCAGCGGGCTTCGTGAATTACCGACTACCGACGACCCGGCGCTTGCGCTCCCACAGCTTCCACGCTTCTGCTGCCAGCAAGATCACGAACGCTGCTGCCAACGAGATCAGGAGATCCTTCGGTCCGAGGGGAACGGTGCCGAAGATGTTCTGCAGCACAGGGACGTAGATGAGTGCAAAGTGGGCCACGATGCCGATGCTGACGGCGGCGAGCATGGCGCGGTTCGTGAACAGGCCGACGGAGAACAGCGACTTCTTCTCGGCTCTCACTTCGAGGGCCAACACCAACTGGCTGAAGATCAACGTCGTGAAGAGCATCGTTCTCCACGCCGGGTCGTCGGCATTCCAGGCCAACCAGCCGACCAGTAGCGACAGTGCCGCCATCAACGACCCGAACGCTCCGATGTACTGAACGACGCCTCCGCCGAAGATCGTCTCGTTCGCCGAGCGGGGCTGGCGTTCCATCACATCGTCTTCGGCGGG